>CAMBAL010000004.1 GCA_945864225.1 uncultured Blautia sp.
TGTAGTTTTGAAGATGCAAGGAAAGAAAACAGCTGGAGACAGCTGTTATTTTTTTGGCTAAAAAGGAAAGTATATCGCATTTTCCTATAATATAAAAAAGCCCTTCGGGCAGGATCCTTTCTCACTAAAATCACTAAAAAGAGGCTGTCAAAAACAGCCTCTTTCTTTCTTAAAGTACAGTATGGCATAAATAGTAATTTAAACAATTCTGATTTTTCTGAGAAGTTTACTATTTTATTTCTCTTCTGCAGCTTTTTCTTCATTCGTTTCTTCAACCGCTGCACTGTGAACAGCGGTCATCATAACAACAATTGCTTCCGGACTGGTCAGAAGGTCAATATCTTTATCTTTGGCAATTTCAAGATCCTTTACACGGATAACATCACCGACGTGCATGGTACTGACATCAATCTTTACTTTATCTACCAGTGCTGCAGGAAGGGCACGGTAGGATATCTCGCTTAAATTTTCCTGAATCACGCCGCCAACGACCTTTTCATGGTTCAGAAGAATGACTTCAGCAACTGAATGAACTTTTTCAGTGCTTACCAGTGCCTGAAAATCAATTTCTTCCACGGTTCTTGTCATGGAATTATAATTCACATCTTTGATCAGAACATCATAGGACTTACCGTCAATTTCCAGCATAATCTGACTGCCTTTGTTATCTGTCTTGAGAAGGTGATCCACATCCTTTTTCTGTAACTTTACAGGAATGGATTCTTTGATTTCCTTACCGAACATATTTCCTGTGACATAACCTTCTCTTCTTAATCTTTTGGCTTTTACATCCATGCTTCTTTTTTCAGCTTTTAAAGTATTCATTTATCTTTTCCTCCAAAAATCTGATTGCTTAGCAGCCTTCTACTTTTTTCAAAGAGGTATTGTTAAGTATGTGTTTTTTTTTTACATCATGTATTATAGTTGTTATATAACAAACAGATTAACCAAAAATTAAATATTTTAGGCTGAATTTTTGGAAAAAATGGTGTATTACACGCAAAAAAGGCTGAATAAAACTACTTGAATAGATTTGCGAAAATTAAAATAAAAAAAATTGCCTATGTTATATTGTCTGCACGAACCAAAGAGAAATATTGTTTTAAGGAGGAAAAAATGGACAAAGGGAAAATCTGGAATGGAATGAGTCGTGTACTGTGTGGAATTTTTGCCATGGTTCTGGTATTGATGGCAGCGGGTCAGGTGAAGGCAGCTGAATCGGACGGAATCAGCAGAGTAACATCTCAGCCGTATAATGTCATGCTTTTGATTGACAAGAGCGGATCTATGAATGCGACAGACAGACCGAGACTGGCTCTGAGTGCAGGCTGCCAGTTTGTGGATCAGCTTTGTACAAATTACAGTGACAGAAGTCAGATTGTAAAGGTGGGAGTCATGGCATTCAGTCAGACAACAGAAGTTGTATCGCCGCTGCTCAGTCTTGATAGCGAAGAAAATACAAATTTTTTGAAGTCAGAAATTCGCAAAATTGAATATCTTCCTGTGAACACAGGCGGTACAGATCTGGGGATGGCTGTCCATGATGCCGCAGAGGCTCTGCTTAGCCAAAACAGGGACGGAAGCAGGAATATGATTGTGATGTTTACAGATGGATGTTCAGAAAACGTTCTTGACAGTCAGGCATCGGCTTCTGCTTTGGATGAAGCTTATAAAATGGCGGAGGAGCTGGACAGTGAGATTTTTATTGTCGGTCTGAATGCTGATGATCGAATTGACCCGAAAGGTCAGCAGGAAATTTTCCGTATTGCAGATACAGCGCAGAAAGGGGAAGGAATTCTTGATAAGGAAAAAGAAGATTCCTTTGCAGTTGGTGAAAGTGTGAATTATAAAATTACGGATAATATGGGAGATGTCCGGGAATTTTACATAAGAATTTATGCCGGTATGTTTCAGAGTGAACTGGAATTTCTGGATAATCATGAGTTTTTCATTACTTCCGGAGGTATTCTGGAAGCAGATGTGACTGTGTATTCGGATACGGAAATCGGCAAAATCGAAGTAATCGATCCAGACGGAAAGGTATTGGAGGAGGATGGAAAAAAATATTTTGTGACAGGAGATTCCTATTATAAAGTGCTTCGTATCATGGAGCCTGGAATGGGAACCTGGCATGTAAACGTAACTTCCGGTGATGAAAATTACAAAACATATGTGATTCGATTCTATGGGATTGAAGCAGCCGTAAATGCAGTCTGGGGGGAAGGAAAAGACTTTCCTGATGCAGGTCTGGATGCAGAACAGATTGGTCAGGTGACGGTAATTCCAATGCTGAAAGACCAGCCATATCAGGATCCTTCTTTTGCAGAAGGGCTGACACAGACAGAATTTATGGTTTCCCGAAAAGAAGAGCCAGAAGAGGAGGGAACATTTTCTCTTCATTACGATAAGGAAAATGGCAGATTTACCGGCTATTTTCCTGTTACAGGAGGGGAATATCACATTACTGCCGTTCTTGCCGGCAATGGCATGAACCGTACCGTAGAATGTGATTTGACGGTAAACAGTGATAATGAAAGCCAGATGCCGGACTCCTGTGATCTGGGAGTGTTACATGTGAAGAATGGTAAAAAAGAAACCGTGGATGTGGAATCTCTTACAGGGACAGATAATCTTGTGATTCAGTCAGCAATCACGGAATCGTCTCTCGAAGAAGAGCCGAAGGATGTGATTTCCACAATTACCTGTGATGGTGGGATGATCACATTATATGGGAAACATGTTGGCAGCGATAAATTAAAACTGGAGGTGGTTGATGGAAATGGAAACGAATATGAACTGACCGGGCAGATTGAGGTGGAATTCCAGATGCTCTGGTATTATTACGTATTTGCTGCGGTCGTCCTGCTGTTCCTGATTTTTTTGCTGTGGGCGATTTCTGGCAGACTGGTATATGTTCCAGGAGAATTTGAAATTACCGTAGAAGCAGACGGACACACACTTGAAAGAGATGTGATCCACTATCCCAGAGGAAAAAAATTCTCGCTCTGGAAACTGATGAAACGTATTATTCAGGAATGCCATGCGCAGCCTGATATAAGCAAAGAGGAAGCTGCTATTTGTGATTTTCTGGAAAATAAACAGAAGGAAATCGCAAAAGAACGACTGGTGGTGAGTAAAAGGAGGGAGAAGAGAAGAAAAACCTATCAGTTGTTGACTTGCAGATCCGGTATGAAGAAACGGAAGGATTTGAACAAAAATTGTAATTGTTACAATTCGGAAGGAATGATAATCATGCTGAAATTTACATCTGTATATGATACAGAAGAATCGGGGGATGATCTCTGGGGAAAGGCAGTCGATAATCCATTGAAAAAGGGAAAAATCCGAACTTCCAGTAGAAAAAAGACATCTATTGATGAGTGGTAAAAACGGAATATGAGAGAAAAGAGGTAGAATATGTCATTATCAAATGAACAGAAAGCAAAGATTAATGCAAATATTAAAACATTGGATTATTTGGAAGGAACCGGTGTGATTTCTACGAATCGCAAGAAGCTGGTGAATGAACCGATGCTTTTTATTAGTGTAGGTGGAAATGCCCGTAAGGTTCTGCTGAAGCATAAAAAAACAGTATACAGTCAGGTCGACCATGATGAAATAAAGAAAAAAATGATGTTTCTGTCTATTGATACAGCACATCTGGAACTGGATGAATGTGTGGCAAGGGGAGAATTGGGACCGGATGAGATTCTTAAAATTCCTTTTGAAGGAGCACATGCCTCTATCAAACCTGGTAAAATGCTTCCTCAGATGGAAGAGTGGGTACATAAAGATTTGTGGGCTGTTACTGGTGGTGACAACCTGGTTTCGAAAGAGTTTAACGGGACGGGAGCCGGAGGAAGGCGGCAGTGCGGACGTGTATTGTTTTGTCAGTCTGCTGTGCAGGAAAAGCTGTATAGAAAACTGTCAGCAATCAGCGGACGTCTTGCAGAACTGCAGGATATCAGTATGGTGAAGGTATTTTTTCTCTGTGGGATCTCAGGAGGAACCGGAAGCGGAACTATTATTGATTTGGCATATCTTACGAGATATTTCATGAACAATATTCTTGGTACCGCAGCAGAAAAGGTGATTTATTCTGCATATTTATTTATGCCAAGTGCCTGTTCGGATTCTTCCACTCTTCTTCCGGGGGAAGAGGAAAATGGAAAAAGGAATGCCTATGCTGCACTGAAAGAAATTGATTATTATATGACAATTGCTGAAAGAAAAGAACATTTCATCATGGACTATGGAACCGCACTTGCGAGAAATGTAAATATTGGAGATAACATATTTAATTTTTGTACGCTGGTGGAAGGTGTCGGAGATGGCGGTACTTTTTTTAAGAATAATGCAGAAACCGCCCGCCAGATTGTTGCGGATTCCATTCTTAATATTATCTGTTCGGATAATCAGACGGTAGTTAACGGACAGTCCATGTTCCTTGTAGATTCATTTTTGAGTAATGAGACAGCGCAGGTGAATACAAGAATCAGCCAGCAAAGTGATAATGTGTGGCCAAGAGATGCCAGTTATATTTATTCAGTGATTGGACATTCTTCCTGCGTGGTTCCGGTAGATTTACTGACTGTATATGTGGCGAAAAAGATATTTGATGAAATGTTTAGACGATTCACAGCTGCATCAAGAGCAGACGAAGCAGCAGCAGCTGATTTTCTGGAAGCCTGCGGACTTGATCGGGTTAATCTGAAATGTGTATGGAAAACAATTACTCCGAGAACGTTGCTGACAGAGATACAGAGTCAGGCAGATGCGGAATTCAAAGCTTTTGGTCCATTTTATATGGTGAATCTGATGAAAAAAGCGATTGAACTCATTGAAAACTCTCCCAATGATTATTTGCACAGAGTCAGAAATAAACAGGGAAGTAAATGGATGCGAATTTCCAGATGTTACGAAACAGCAGTAGAATATCTCAGGAAAATAAATCAGGAACTGTATGAAGTATATACTTATGCTGTGACGGTATTGAAGGATCTGATCGAAAAGAATGCAAAACTGCTGACAGATACACAGGAATATCAGGACCAGTTTGGAAAAACTTTCTGCTGGAGCCCTGTTGATCTGACTCCGGGTATGCAGGCGACAAAAGCCGTTTCCGAGTATCTGGATTCGATTTTAAGTGAAGAAGAGGTTCGTCATGCAGCAAAAAAGTTTGTCGATAGACTTTGTGAAAAAAAGGATGAATGGACAGGGTTGAACAGTCCAGAAGGCCAGAGCGGTTCCAAATTTGATATTGCCGGAGAAGTTCGTAACTTTATATCAATCGAATTGAAGAAGTGTATTGATACGAAACTGGAAGAGTTTATTGTGAAAGCGTATTCCGGCCGGAAAGATGCTCCTGTATCGGTATTGGATCCGGAAACAGGAAGAGAAAGATGTTCAAAAGAAACGCAGGATGCAGCACAGATTGTGTATTCTCGTCTGAAAAGCAGTGCCAGCGCACTGGTATCTACAGTCGGAGGTTTTTCTTTAAGTGACTGCTATTCTAATATTTATATAACAGTCCCCTCCAACTGTAAATATTTTTATCAGGCCATTTCTGATATTGCAGCTGAAGATCCTTTGGGAAGAATTACAGTTTATCAAACGACTGCCACTGACAGAATTACTTTTTGCCAGCTGTATGCGGGAGTGCCTGCATGGGCTCTTTACTGGACCAAAGGTGCAGAAGAAAGTTATGAAGGAAAGAACGGAGAGGGACCTGCTACGGTAGGTCTTCATATGGATCAGGGAACTAATGGAACCAACTGGATGGATCTTCCAAATCTGTATCCACGAAAACTCTGGGCAGAAAGAGATGAAGAGGTACGGAAACGTCCGGCTGCTATTGAACAACAGGTTCGAGAAAATATGGAAGAAGCCCGTAAATGCGGCAGTCTGAGGAAAGATACGGACGACGAAAGGTATTATGATGTGATTTTTCTGAAGGAAGAGAGGTCTTCGGGCAGAATTGGCTGTGAAAAAGAATTGAGTACAGAGGAAAAGGCACAGCTTCTGCTTGATTGTGCGGAGTTGGATTCCGATAAAAAATATACCATCGAAGAGGTTCTGGATATTCTTCTGGATAAAGGAAAGCTGGAAAAATTTGAGATTAATTTTACCAATCAGGTGATGACAACAACCGACAAACTTGCCGCGGAGGAACTGGAGAAATTCCGTTATGATCTCGCCTGCAGAACTCTGCTTCGGTTTGGAAAACAGTATAAGCGTCTTCCGGAATCTGTGGCTGTTATCAAAAGATTAAAAGAAAAGATAGATACCCGTGTGGTGACAGATTCTTCTGATCTCACATTATTTATCAATGCAATGAAGTGGGACTTGCTTGTATATGATGGAAGAAGAAAGAATTGGAAGCTTACCGTGGGAGATGATCTGGTAATCCGGAAGCTCAATGAGAAGTTTGAGAGAGTATGTGCACATTATTACGGCTTCCAGGCATTTGCAGTTCTGGACAAAGAGGTGAGACAGGAGCTGGCAGAAAAAATTGCAGATTTGGAAGAGAATGCGTCAGATGAAGCGTTTGACGAAGCAAATGCAAAAAATGATGCAATGAAGCAGAGCCTGGAAAGCTTTAGAAAGACCAGAAATAAACGAAAGGACAATGGAGCATGGGCAGAGGATTCTCCTTTCAGAGAATCAGATGATTCTGACTGGCCGATGGCATCGGAAAGCTTTGAGAAAAAAGCCGGCAGTGAAGCAAAATGTATCCGTGAGTTTTATGATGAACTGATCAGCAATATGTAATATCTGTGAATCGCATGTAAGGTCAGTGAACAGTGTGTAATTTTATGACAAACATGTAATTGATATGAGAAACAGGAGGAAGAAGGATGAGTCTGAAGGAGTGTCTGCAGCAGAGAATAGAGGAGAACACGTTATTTCCGGATTGTAAAACTGTTCGGACTGTGCTGTTTGTCTGGGATAAAAATGACAAAATGGCTGCAGATTTTTGTGAAAGGCTGCAGAGCCTGGCCAATGGTGATGCAATGGCAATCTGTGCAGATGGTCCGGAAGATGCATCTGTGAAGCTGAACAGTGCCCTGGAGCGATGCAGGGAGAAAATGCAGTTATTTGAAATAAGCTGTTCGAAAGGCTTTTATATTCTGGCTGTCGGAACTTCTCCTGCTCTGATGTCAAAATTGCAGATACCTGCACAGGGAGTACTGGAGTTTGTAAGAGTGACTGACAGCAGTACCTGGGAGAAGATACCGGAAGGAAACCCGAATGATTTCTATAAAGAATGGAGGATACGCAGCAGTGACATTTCTGCTGCTGCGGTCTTGCTGTTTCATGCTGCATATCAGGAAAAATTGTTAAGTACTGATATTTCTGTGTCCGGTGGAGCACGGGTCTGCGGTCTGAAATTCAGAAACTACAGTGCTGTCAGTGGAGAAATGAGCAGACATTATCTTTCCGTTCTTGAAAATAAAATTTCAGAGAGCAAGTACAATATGAGTGGGGTAAATAAGAATCTGCAGATAGAGCAGCAGATCAGGCAGGTGCTGGAATTATGCATTCAGCCGGATTGGATTCCATTTACCGGATACGAAATTCTTAGAGAAGAACTGGAAGAACAGTATTCGAGATCTTTTTTTCAGCGTGTGTTCTTGCGTAATTCAATCGTTCGTACAAATTGGACAATTCGTGAGGTCCTCTGTGTTCTGCAAGGGGAAGAAGATAATCAGCCTCAGCCGGAGTGGGTTCGCCGCAGACTGCTGGAAGTGGAACTACCGGAATTGTGCGAAAAAGTGATGAAAGAGAACAGGGAATTACTGAAGAATTCCCTGGAAAGACATTTTTCTTATTATGACATTTGCTATTCTCTGGCAGGAAATCTGGAAAAGTACAGCCAGAAGAAGAGAGATGACATCGGGGTCACAGAAAAGCGTTTGGAGGAAATTCTGGAACGCACATTTTTCTCGCGTTCACTGGAGTTTCCGGAAATTTTGAAGGGACTGAGGGATTATTATCAGGAATGGAAGCAGTATGTGGAATGCTGTACGGAATCCCTGTACTGGAGTTATATCGCAGATTTTGTGAAGGAGGAGATGCCGGAATATAGAAAGAAATACCAGGAGCTTAGAACTGCCCGAAATGTTCTGGAAGCTTTTGCACTTCCTCTGCAGAATACGGAACAGGCATATGGAAGAGAAGGCAGTGAGATCTGCAGCAGGAGAGAGCTGGAAGAAGAAATCAGACATTATGTGAGCCATAGGGAGTTTGAAATTGAGGAAGTATTTCAGCTGTTAGAAAGTGCCGATAATTTTTACCAGAACAGTGATGATAATCATGTAGATACAAAACGGCGCCCACGAATCTGTCTGCTGTTCAGCAGAGAACTGGAAATCCGGAGAGAAGAATGCCGGAATACGGCGTTCCGGTGGGAATTGCTTCCGGTGGATTATCTGCCGAAATCACTTTTGTGGGAACTGAGGATTTATACTCATCTTGCTCCGGATTCTGACACAGAGAAATAAGTTCCATCCGGGATTAGAAAAAGAATAACACTTTCTGCAGCATGAGAGGGGAAACGTATGATTAATTTTAAGATAGATGAGCATTCAAAAAAATATCTGGCAAGCTGGACAGAGGATGAACCATATACGGAACTGTTTTTGCATATTTGTCCTGTAAAGCCGGTAAAGTATGTGGAAAACAGAAACCTGAAACTGGATTCGGATATAAAAAAATATACACGGGATATCCGGATTTTCAGGACTGGAAATCCGGTTTATACAGATTTTCCACAGCTTGCGGATACCACTTATCGTTTTGTGCTGTGCAGCGGTCCGCAGGGAAGCGGGAAGAAACTGGCATGCAGGGAAATTTATTCCGGAAAAAAGATGCCTTTACAGGTGTCTGCAGAGCCATATGGAGAAAACGTGATTCGTGTGGTCCTTCAGAGCAGCTGCCGGATTTCGGAAGAACTGTTCTGGGCGGAACTGGCGTATGATTCGAAAATGGGAGAGCGCTTCCGCTTTTTGCCGATGAAAGAAGAAAGAGGAAAATTCCGGACATCTGCTCTGATGCTGAAACGTGTTTTTGATCAGGAGAAGCTGAGAATACAGATAGATAAATGTATTTCAGATTTCGTGACGCTGGAATCTGTATAGAAAAGGTAGTGTAAAGTACGATATGAAAAAATCACCCCCTTTTCCTTTGGATTGAGCAATTCTATTTTACTTACGGAAACCCCGTCAAGGCTGAATTTAACGGGCTTTCAGCCCGGCCTTGACTGGATTCCCGAAGTAAAATTTGGGTCAATCAAGCAAAAGAAAGGGGAGGTAAAGGCTCATAGACCCTGGAAGCCTTGATTTTACTGGGGTTGAGCCGATTTTGGATGTATAAAGTAGACACTACCATAGAAAATCAGGAGGGAAAAGTATGAGATGTATGTGTCCAAACTGCGGACGTAAGATTGACAGTTCGCATCTTACATTTGATTTTACGGAGTATATCGGGAATGAAATAAAAAAGATGGTAACAGACGGAGAAACCAGGGCAGATTGTGAAGCATTGTTTAATGACTGGCAGGAAACACCGCTTCTGGAAAACGAGGAGACGCTTTATTCCTATCCTTCTGATTTGAATGGAAATGGCGGTGTGAAAGAAAAATATGTTCGGTATCAGCTGCCATATGACCGGATTCTGAAACGTGCAAAGTCAGGAAGCAGGAATACAAAATTTATACAGTGGATGGAAAAAAACAGGGAAAGAATCGAAAAAAAAGAAATGTCTCTGTGGCTGAGAAAAACCGGAGATGGTGACATCAAAGTGAACCAGGTGCTGACAAAAGATGGAGAACCTGTGGCTATGGTGCGGCGATGTCCGGAATGTTATGGAGTCATGTCCTATTGGGCAGGACGGTATCCGGAGATTGCACTGACAGTTCTTGGAGGACCAAGAACTTCAAAATCCACTACTCTGACAGCCTGTGCATATGCATTTATGACAGGAAATGGAGATATCCGCTGGGAAGGTGCAAAGGATGACAAAATGTGGCAGTTTTTTCAGAAAAATTATCTGGATTATTACCGGAAAGGACTTCCAATCAAGCCTACAGATGATCAGGATGATAAGATTCCAAAAATCAGCTTTAAAGTGACATTTAAAAACAGGAATACTCCGATCTGTCTGACTTTTGTTGATATTCCGGGGGAATTTAACGGGGATCAGGGTGTGAATCAGAAGGTGTACCAGAAGTATAAAAATTATTATGATAACATTGATTTTATCTGGTATTGCACAGATCCGGCAGAAATAAGGCAGCTGGAAGGAAAAGCAGCAGAGATGGAACAACTGCAGAGCCTTGGATATGAGAGAGATCAGGAGATTGTAAAGAATCCGAGTCTGGTCTCTAATATGCGGAATTTATCCGGATTTTTTGCATGTGCAGAACGTCATGTACCGGTGGTTTATATTCTGGGAAAAACGGATTCTGATATTATTTCTGAGGATGAAAAGCAGGAATTTGGGTTATTTAAGGCAGGGATAGATCCTGTTCAGGATGTTTTGGATGTCCGCAGATTTTATGATCAGTCAAAAAAGGTTCGGAGTTATATTGATAAACACAATAGACAATTGCTTGAAGAGTTTGAGAATGATTTTCCGGATCGCTGTTATATAGCGGTTTCGGCCTATGGCTTTTATCCGAAGAAAAACAGGGAAGAACGAGAACTGTGTTCCTTTAACTGCAGGATGCCTTTTTATTGGATGCTTGCTCTTAGAAATTGTCTGGATATTCGTCTGGTAGTTGAAAAACGTGGATTTTTTGGTCGCATACAGTGGGAAGAGCAGGTCCATGCACTTGGTGTTTTTCCGGGAAATATCAGGGAAGGAATTTTGAATAACCTGTATATGCATGGATCAAATTACAGAATCTGATGTAAATGAGTACTTTCTGGGAGGATAAAAAATGGTACAGTTGGGAGAAATCATACATGGACATTATGGACAGTATGTGACAAAACATTATGGAACAGCGTCTGGAACAGAGGTACAGGATTTTTTCCTGAAAAATACGGAAGCAGGAGAACAGGATTCCTGTAATCGTATTGTTTGCCTTGGAACACAGAAGCTGCCGGGATATATGTGGAGTACTTTTGTATCTGCGCATGGAGCATTGGAAACAGCTGCCGGGTATGTGCATGTGGTTTATCAGCCTTGTACGCTTGGGAATATGTATATGATGTCAGAATTATTGGCCTTTCCTTTTGTGAGCGCATCAGAATGTATGGAGTATCTGGGTAATACCGGAGTGTTTACGGAAGAAACCAGAGCAGCAGAATTAAAAAATACAACACCGTTTCACTGGAGGGGACAACTCCGGATTGACCCGGAGCTGATTACAGATCTGGCCTGCTATTGTGTGGGAAAAGTCAGAACGAATTCCAGAAACTATCTGAAGATACTTGTGCCGCAGGAGGTGGAAGATTATCAGGGATATTGCCTGGAAGCAATCTGTCAGATTATTGGAGCAATTCCGGCAGGACTCAGGGCAGGATTATGTTTTGCAACAAATGTGCCGGAAAGCAATGCAGGATTTTTCGGTGTGACTTTTAAAAGAGATGAAGGGGAAATGAAGCCTGGATTTGTACGGTTGAATGGAGCATTTGAGAAACATTTTTTGAAAGATGTTTATCTCCCGGAAAGCCTTGACAAAATCATCCGTTTCTGTGCAAAAAAACCGGAATTTGCAGAAAAATGCTATCGGGAGATGGAGGAGCCGCTGGTATCAGAGGGAAAGTGGACAGAAGAGTGTTATGGACGTTATGCGGCATTCTGTGAACTTCGAACGGAGCCGTTTGGCGGAGATTTTCTGAGAAGACTGGATTCTATGCTTCTGTCAGCTGAGACAGACTGGGAAAAGAGATGTCTGGAGTCAGTAATTCAGGAACGAATAAAGAACGTGCCTTCTATGAAAGAAACTCTGGAAAAAGAAGTTTCGGAACAGGGAGAAAAATCGCAAAGTGCGGAGGAGGCTTTTTCTATACTGGAGGTGCTGGCAGAAGTTTTTGAGGAAGATTTCGGGGGTTCTGTGGAAAACTCCAGGATGTCCGGGGAAACATGTGGAAAACAGAGATACTTCCGACCGACCTTTGAAATACAGAGAAAAAAATATGTGGAGATACGGCTGATGCGGTCTGTTCTGAGAGAACCGCAGAAGGAAACAGCGGAAAAAGTAGAGTATGTCTGTAAAGAAATGAGGAAGAGATTTCCGGAAGATACAGAAGAATTTGCGGATACTCTTGCAAGAGAGATTCTTCTTCCAATGTATGCTCATAAAAGAGCAGAGGAAATCCCGGAATTTGAGGAAGTTGACAGAACGATGAAGATTCTTTCGGAGTATTCCGGAGGAGGAAACGTAAACAGGGAATTGAAGTTCTGGTATGATTCCTGCAAAATCGAGCAGATAAAACAAAAGATTCAGCGCTTTCCGGAAACAGAAGATGTAAAGCGTATTTTTGAACTGATGAAAAAAGCAATGCCTCAGAGAAAAATGGAAGTGGAGCTTTTTGTATTAAGAAATACAGAGGCGTATTTTGACAGATGCAGTCAGACAGAACAGGAAGCATCAGAATACAGAGCGTTGTTTGGAAAACTGAAGAAACTGCGGGTGACAGTTCTGGAACAGATTCCAAATGCTGAGAAGGACTGGAAGAATGAAAAACGTAGTTTTGACAGGGAATACGAGAATTGCTTCCGCAGACATCTGCTTCAGTATGCCGATGCTTCGTTTACTCCGGACCGGGTAAACGAGGTATTGAAACTTGCGGAAGAATTGCAGAACCGTCAGCGTTTTTACAAAGATCTCAGCAGAATTGTTAAAAAAAATATTCAGGAAGGAAAAAGTACACGTGAGGAAATTGATGAGATTTACGAATATTTTCGTGAGACAGAAGGAACGTATAATAGTCTGAAATCCTGGTATTCGGAATTAGTGAAAGAAGAGAGATGGGAAAAGAAGTTTGAAGAAATCGGCAGACAGACGGTTAGTTTTGAGAAATCTGTGGACAGACATGGACCGGCAAGGAGAAAAGGCGCATTAGCAGGAAACAGACGTGGAAAAAGAAGAAAAAGAAGCAGAAGTTACCGCAGAAAAAAGCTTCTTCTGATTTTCAGTATAGTTGGTGTGGTTGTTGCAGCTGCATTAATTACGACAACGGTGTTGTTTTTCAAGAACAACAGAAATGTTCAGACTCAGGCTTCGGAAAAGCAGGTTGTTTGGGAAGAACAGGAAACTGCAGCCGGAGAGATTATGAGTGAAGAAACCGTGACGGATATTTTGTCAGAAGCTGCGGACACCTGGATATTGGAGGGAGCTTATACCAGAGCAATCCGGGAATTTGAGAAGGTAAAAGTTGGTGATGTGGTGCGGTATATGGAGAACCTGCAGGCAAGTGATAAAAAAGCACAGGCGGTACGGGAATATCTGACTTTTTTTATTATGCAGGAGATTACAGAGAATGCGTCTGACGGCAGTCATTATGATATAAGAAATGTTGATTTTTATGATGTGTCTGGTCTGGAAGAGACAGGAAAAATTGCGGAAGGATGCGCTGCAGTGATGCTTTTGACGACTGTTGACCAGAATGGAGATAACCGGAACAGACTTTATTACTTTGATGAAACAGGAGGGGATTATGTGGAATATACGTCTGTTCTTCCGGGGATGTCACTGACACCTTCAGAACTTCAGGCTTATATAAAAAAAGAAGCGGAAATGATTCACAGTACTCGTACAGGTCATGTGCAGAGTGCAATAGTTGAATATACAGATTAAAAGAAAGGTTTTCTGCGATTTATGAAAGTCTTCATTGTTTTCCATCTCAGCGGGTGTTATAATTTAAAAAATAAAGATGAAGGTTTTGGTAAAAATGAGCAAAAGCAGATAGGGAAACATACTTATCGCTGGAGGAGTGATGTGATTGAATCCGGTAAACATGGCGGAGATTCTGATCGTGAATGGGATCGGAATTATTTTAATGGCTTTTCTGCTTCTTACAAGGATTGAGAATATTGAAAAACGTTTTGCCGGGGATATTATTTTTGATACGATGATATGGATGACCATTATTGGTTGTTCTTTGGAAATTCTGACTTTTGTGATTGACGGCAAAGCATTTCCGCTTAGCAGAGTATTGTCTTATCTGGTAAACAGTCTGTGCTTTATCGGTACGTGCAGTGTTGGTTTTCTGTGGTGTTTGTATGTGGATTTCCGCATTTTTAATAATTCCGGGAGAGTGTGCAGAAGAGCGAAATTTCTTGCATTACCGTTGATCCTGGATATCGTACTGAATATCGTAAATCTGAGCGGGTGCGGTATTATTTTTACTGTGTCAGAGGAGAATGTATATCAGCGCGGCAGTCTGGTACTGGTGGTATATGTGGTTTTGTTTTTCTATTTTATATACAGTATCTGGCTTGTGGAGAATTCAAGAAAGAGCGGGATTCATATCTCTTTTTTGCCGGTATACTATTTTGTGATACCGTGTATGGTTGGGACGGTTGTTCAGGGAGTATGTTACGGGATTACTGTCGGGTGGACTTCGGTTGCCATTGCGTTCCTGTTTGTTTATATTGAGACGCAGTCCAGGAATGCATTTATGGATGAACTTTCCGGCCTTTATAACCGGAGATATATGGATTGTATTCTGAGTCAGATGAAGCAGAATACGAGAAATGTAATCTATGGTCTTATGATTGATGTCAATAATTTTAAGAATATTAACGATGTTTATGGTCATTCCAAAGGGGATGATGCTATTCGTAATATCGGCAGGATTCTTATGAATTCTGTTCCGGATAATGGGACAGTCATCCGATATGCCGGAGATGAATTTATCATACTGCTGCGTACGGATGACGAGAAAACAGTCAGGGATACGATACAGCGAGTGGAAAAGAATGCGGAAACATTTAATGATTTACACACAGAACCGTATGTTATTTCTTTTGCCATAGGTTACAGCAGACTGGATGTTTCTTCCGGAGATGTAGAGAAATTTCTTTCTGCGATGGATGAAAAAATGTATGAAGCCAAAAGACGGCATTACCAGGAGGTTGCGGTGGATCGCCGGAAAAATCGGAATAATGATAAAATTTGAAGGAGTTCTGTATGGAAGAATTATATGCGATTATTGAAGAAAAAATAAAGAAATCAGGATACCCGGGTCATGTTGATGGCAGGGAATTCTACAATGAAGTGAGTGATGAAGCGGATGAGAAGGAAAACGGAACCTATATTTTTCTGATAAAGAAAACGGATACGGTATTTTATCAGGGATGTATGGAAATCATGGACAGCCAGTTTGATTTGCATTATGTGGATATTCATGATGGCGATACGGTATATCATGTGGATTTTGACGCGTAAGGTATGAATGGAATTATGATATTTAAAAGAGTGTGATAGAAAGTAAGCAGGTATCGATAGATACAACTTTTTATCACACTCTTTTTCATATCTTACAGGCACTCTACAAGTATTTCAGAAATGTGCTTCAGCATTTGGGAAAAGGCTTCCGGTTCGGTCAGTGCTTTTCCTTTATCTTTATCAATGCAGCTGCGCAGTGCCTGGTATTCCTCTGATTCCGGATACTTACCGCACAGGATGCGGCATAATTTTGAGGCCGCTTCGGTCAGGCGGATGGGGCCGTAGCTTACCGGTTCATCAGGAAGGGCTTTGGCACTGGTGATCAGATAGATGAAAAGTTCAAGTTCGGGATCTGTGGACTTTCTTTTGATCACAGGCTTGCTATCCGACGCAGGAAAATCATTGCAGGCGATTGATTGTGGCTGAACGTCATCCTGCGGAAAATGATTAAAGAAAGTAATCTCATCTGCAGGCGGACGTTTGGGACAGCGGGGATTTCCTTCGGGATATCCAATGGAAATCAGCATTTCAATCCGGTATTTCTGCGGAATTTCCAGAATTTTTCGTACAGCCGTTTCATTGAAGGATTTGATGGCACAGGTGCCGAGTCCTAGTTCGACCGCTCTCAGCATCAGGTTTTCAGCTGCCATGGAGGCATCCATCAGACAGCCGTAAACTTCGGAATTCCTGCCTCCTTTTCTGGAAGCTTTTTCCATGTCAGAGCAGATTACCAGGATGACCGGTGGTTTGCCGGAAAGCCCGGGACTGACCAGATCTACTTTTTCTTTCAGATCCGGATCTGTGACAAAAAGGAATTTCCATGCCTGCAGGTTGCTGGCAGTAGGTGCCTGCTGAGCCGCGTCTGCAAGCTGGAGCAGGAGATCTTCCGGGACAGGCTCCGGAGAAAAAGAGCGGATGCTGTGACGATTTTTGATTGCGTCATATAATTCCATGGATTGCGTCATCCTTTCTGTGTGTGTAGTGCATTATTTTCGCAGGGATTCAAAATATGCGAATAATCCTTCTGCGAGGACCGGGTCGATGACAGGAAGGCCGGTAGCTTCTTCCAGATCTCTGGCAACACCAATGGTGGCAAGGCCGGTACATGCCAGGGCAATGACCTGTGCACCCTGAGCTTTCAGCTGCTGTCCCATTGCGAGAACGCTTTGTTTGCCTTCCGGTGTCATAAGATCCAGCGTGCTGTTGACTCCCTCCGGTTTTCCCAGAATCATTTTGTCAGGGATCATGCGCACATATGCCTGAGGAGCGTAGTCGGTGATTCCGAGAACACCGATTTTGTCTCCGTATTTCAGGGCAAGTGATACGGTGGTTTCTCCGCCGCCGGTAACCGGCATACTGGGAATTGCTTCCCGGATCTCGGCCACACCGGGATCATCTGCGCAGCTTACAATAATCATATCGACATCGTGGAATGTTTTGGCGGTTTCCACAATTTTCGGAATTGCGATCTGACAAAGCTTGGGGCTGTGGATGCCTTCATACTGGTCAGGGATGCATTTGGTTTCCACTTCAAGAGTGGGGAAATATTCCATAATCTGTTTGCCGTGTGCCTGCAGAACCTCTTGATCTTCGGTAGTCAGGACACGGATCAGACCAATCTTAAATTTATGATTCATGGTGGCTCTCCTTTGATTTAAACCAGAAAGACTCCGTCTTCGATGACTTTTTTATCATCCAGATAAAGGGTTGGCTTCAGGATGATTCCGTCCATATGGCATTCTGCTTTGTTGGTTCCGCCGAAGGAAGCATTGGTTCCAAAAGCAATGTGTACGGTTCCGTATACTTTTTCGTCTTCCAGAATAATTCCGTTGAGGATGGCTGCTTCGTTGGTTCCGATACCAAGTTCACAGAGAGTTCCGTTAATTTCATTTTTCAGAAGGACATCCAGTGCTTCACTTTTTTCTCCTGTTACAGAGCGGAGTTTTCCGCCGGAAATGATCATATGAAGAGGACTGTCCAGTTTTCCGATTCCAACCATGGAACCATCGATGATCATTTCTCCGTCAGAACCGTCTTCCAGTGGTGCAATATAGGCTTCGCCGGATGGAAGATTGCCGCATTTTCCGGCTTCACGGTAAACACCGGGGCTTGGAACACCGTCTCTTCCGTTGATCTGGATGGTGAGTACTTTGCCGTCCTTTTCGATACGGGCTGTGGATGCTTTGGTGAGCATTTCGGTGACGGTTGCTGTGAGTTTTTCCACTTCCGTATAGTCGGCAGTCATAGCACCCTGGGAGAACATTTCTTTTGTGATCCCCGGCATGGTAGCAACACGGGTTCCTGCTTTGGCAGCTTCTATGCGTGCATTGGTGTGAGTCAGGGACTTGGCGGTCGGTGCGATTACCACATCAGCGGCTTTCATGGCTTCCGCTACGGCTTTTGGCGGTTCTTCACCGCTTAGTTCGCGTTCGGTCATGACCATTAATAATTTTTCACATCCGAGATTTCCGGCTGCTTCATAAATCGCTTCGCCGATTTCTTTGCGGCTGTCATCGGTGATAATAAGAACTTCTTCACCCGGTTTTACAGCCAGACAGGAAGTCAGTACACCCTCTGCTATTTTTACAAGATTACTCATAATATTGACCTCGTTTCAGATATCTGTCAGCTCAGAAACGACTCTGGCAAGAAGTGTTCTTGGGAGAACGACTTTTTTGCCGGTCTTTTCGGCAAACATTTCTTTCATTTTCTGTGTGTATCCGATGCAGTCCAGTACGATCAGATCAGCATCCATATGTTTCACTTCTTCGGCAGCCTGTTCCAGTGCATCCCATTCACCATAAGGAGATGCGGCAATGGCTTTGACTTCTTTGACATAATTGCGCCATTTGTTTTCGCACTGCTCTGTCTGGAGAGGAGAAGGAGTCATACAGATGATGCTGGATTTTTTTGTCATCAGCGGAACAAGGCGGTTGAGGAGTTCACAGGGATAGATCATAGGAATCTTTTTTGTAGAAAGCGTTTCCGGAAAACTTCCTGTGCAGAACATCATGATGAGGCTGCAGCCTTCCTCCTCCATTTTGTTGATGGCATCCTGGAGACGGGGGAGAATATAGCGCTCCGCGAATGTAACGGAGCTTCCGTCCTGAAGGCGGGAAACCAGCACATAATCGTCCTTGCCGGGGGCAAATTCAGCAATTTCTTCTCTGGTGAGTCCGTCAAGACCGCCGGCCTGTATCAGCTCCAGTGAATCATCAAAAATACGAAGAATATCAGCGGTGACATCCACTCTCGGAGCCTGTCCGATGGTGATTGCTCCAATTTTCATAAGAACACCTCCTTATTCCTGTCCAAGGGTCTGCAGATGGTTCATGCTTCCGTACAGTTTCTGAATTCTTGCGTATTCTGCTTCGTCATAGAAACTGCACTGCTTTCTTCCGAATGCTTTTGCAACTTCCAGCATGAAGCGTGCGGCTTCTTCTACATCTGCAGCGTGAGTAGCGCCGGTAGCACATCCGGGAACCATGGTTTCTGCTGTAATTGCAACACCGACTACAGGAGCGTTGGTTGCTGTACATGGCTGAAGAATGCTGTTCAGATGGTGAACGTCATTTCCGTAAGGAGTGATATCCTGTGTAGCAAGCGGGAAAACATACGGAAGTCTTCCGGTGGTGATCTGCATCAGATCCAGAAGGTCTTCAGAGGTTCTCAGGATATATCCTTCTTTTACGGTCGGAGAGATAGCAAAGCCTCTGGTGTTAATGACACGGTTTCCTTTGGTGGTGTCAACAGAGAGAATGGCATCCAGTTCAGGAGAAACTTCTTCTTTGTTTACCTGGGACATTTCTACCGGGGAACCCATGAACGGAACCGGGTCATGCGGAGCTGTAGGAGCATCCGGGCAGATGTGAGTGGAAATAAAGACATCTCCGTCCAGAATGTCGCCTTTGTTCTGCATATCCAGAAGCTTGGCAGCAAGTGCTACTGCACAGAGAGCTCCGTCGCCGTCGGATACAAAACCGATTCTTTCCGGACGTGCACCGATGCCGCCGAGACGGCCGAGGAGACCGATTGTAGGAGCGTCGCCGCCGTTCATTTTGCCGTTTTTGCCCGGGATACGGACTTTGAGCATGTCGGTGCTTCCTTTCGGTCCTACCAGTTCATAAACTTCAATGTTGGCGTCCGGTTTGATGCCAAGCAGGTATTCTTTGACTTTCTCTCCTGTTACATAAGTATCATCGAGTACGTCGTAAGCTTCGATAATCTGTTTCATTAACATGGTGGTAAATCCTCCTGAGATGATATTTTATGGTTGATTTTTATAACTGATTTTTATAATGTGATGTTTTTGGTCTGATAATCTTGTATGTCCGATATTTTTGTATGTCGGATATTTTGTATCCCGGATACTTTTTATTTGATATTTTGTATTCCGAATATTTTTGAGTATCAGATATCTTTATTTATCCAGATAGGAGATAATATCTTTTTTAATAACATCTTCTGTGGCTTTGAGAAGTTCCGGCGCATACATGGTCGGGGAAAGTTTCAGATTTTTCTTATCTGCGGCTATGACGTACACGTCCAGCCCTTCTTCCATCATGGCAGTTGTCACAGGTTCTCCTGTTCTGGCATTGATGGTCATGATCAGATCCGGGAAAGTAGCCAGACGTTCGCCGTCTTTTTCGGCAGTGGCATATTCATTCCAGAAAGTTAATTCACAGCCGTCTACAGTTGCATAGCCTACATCAAATCCGCCAGTGGTTTCAATGGAAAAGTCTTTGACGGTTCCTTTTGCAAGAACACGCCCGCCAAGAAACGCACACAGTTCTTTGACAGCTTCGTCTACAGATGTCTCCAGACCTTTCAGGAATGCTTTTCCTGTCTCAATGGCAAAGCTGACACCGCCGAGTGCACAGTTTTCTTTGGCATAGGATACGGTGACCGGGTTTCTCGCTACTGCGACAAGACCGCCGGCTTCGATAGAAGCAAGTCGCACCATTTTTGAGGTGTGCTCAATGCTGCCTTCGAAGAAGCACTCGACATGATTTCCGGTGTCCGGATTTCCGCCTACACATGCCTGAACCGTGGTATAATCTTTGATTTTATGGAGATTCATGCTTCCCATGACTCCGGTGGGATGTGCACGGCCGTTGCATGGAGCGTCTACAACAGGAAGACCGAGGATCGCAGCCTGCAGCCATCCGTTTACAGTTGCTTCACCGCCCTGTTCATTGGTAATGATTCCGCCAATATGGAAATCACAGTTTTTCTGGAGAATTTCTACAGTTTTGGCAATATCTCTGGGTGTCATAAACTGGTTTTCCGCATTTGGAGCGCCTACCAGAGAGGCTGTCAGCAGTGTATCGCTGTCATCCAGGTCGTCTGCGGAAATCAGGCGCAGATCCGTGTATTCAACTGCGATTTCTGCGTATTTTCTTCCTTTTTTGGGATCACCGCCGCCGCCTCCTCCAAGGATGGTACCTCCGGCAAGTGCGGCATCCAGAATCTCTTTTGTAAGACGGATTCCTTTGTTTTTCATGGTTTCTTACCCTCTTTCCTGATTATTGGGAATTATATAACAACAGGATTCCGGGGAGAACAGTTCTTTTTCTCCGGGTATCCTGTAATTTGTTCATAGTTTTTAACAGCAGCCATGAGCCGGAATGCAGATGCATACACGACTCATGGCTGCCGGATTTTTTATGTCGCAGGAAAGTGCTTTGCATTTTTCTGCAATATAAAAAATATGAAGTTGAATGGTTACGTTATTCTTTCTTACCCAAAGCCAGCGTAGCCGTGAAGAAGCTGTAAAGAGCTGCTCCTGCAAGGGAACCTGCACCAAGGATATTGAGTGTGTGTTCGTTTTCTTTGTTGCGTCTTACAAGGACGAAACGGATAAGAAGAGCGATCAGGATGGTGAGACCGTTGATGGTGGAGCCAACCAGTAAGCCTGTTGCAAAAAGAATACCAACCTGTCTGGAACCGCCGAGGAGCTGAATGATGGCACCCGGAATTGCCCAGATGATCAGCCATTTGGCAACGTCTCCGCCTGCACCTGCTTCGATGGTTGCTGCGAAAGTAGCGTCAACCGGTGCGAAGAGTCCCTGGCTGAAGTATTTATTTGCCATGATTGCTACAAGGATGAATGCTACGGCAAAGCCGATAAGTTCGGAGTAATACTGCTGTTTTCTTCCTTCTTTTTCAAGTTCCGGATCAGCACCGTTTCCACGAAGGATATAACCACATTTCAGGTCGTAAGCCATATCGGAGAATGCAGGACCGGTCGCAGATGTAAATGCTACAAGAATACCGAGAGGCATAGCCGGGAAGCCGATCAGCATACCGACGATCAGGAAAATCAGAGAGGTTGCAAATCCCGGGAACCATCCGGAATACATAGCGGAAATACCAACGATCAGTTCGGATGCGATTGCAGCGAAAGCAGCAAATATGATCCAGATAATCAGCTGGATGATGCCCATGTCAGACCAGATACCGGTGATGACTGCGAGAAGGATAGCAACAACCAGATATGCAACGTATCCGCCGCCAAGAGCTTTTTTCATATTAGCCATGCTGGAGGTGAAATGATCTGCTGCACTGTCTGAGCTGTCGCTCTTTTTGAACAGCATACGTGCACACTGGATCAGGGAAACAAGACCTGCGCCGATCATGATGCCGTGAGGCATGTATTTGAACATGGTCTGAGACATCAGGTCTGCACCTTCTCCGAAGATATTGGTAATGATCGGGAAGCTGGTATTGAAGATGTTGATAATAAAACCGTTGGTTTTGATGACGCCGATCACGATACTGCCGACACCAAGTGCTGCCATGGCTGCGAAATCACCGAACCATGATACACCGAGAAGGTCAGTCGGGATACCGATCATTTTACCGCCGACACCGATTGCCATACCTACTAACAGGAGTACTGCTTTTTTACCTTTTTCCACAACTGCGAGAATAGACTGTGCAGATGCGACCCCCGGAGGCCATGCGCCTTCTGCAGGAAACATTTCGGAATCGAAAGTTTTGTACAGAATGGTTGCGTCAATCACAGTTGCAAGGAATGCACCGATCAGCATCGGGAACATAAGCTCTGTTCTGCCCATGATTACAGGGATACCGATTGGAAGCAGCAGACAGTTTGCAGCGGAAAAGGTTGCGCCAGAAATGGATGTCTGAATCAGGTTCTGGCAGTGAACGCTCTGATATTTTTTCAGTATTGTAATGGGAATACGTGAAATAATAATTGCAAACAGAGCACCTACGATGGATGTGTTCGGGGTTACACCGGTACGCACGATCAATTCCAGACCGATGATAGCACCCAGTACGCTCATCACGATATTCAGAATCAGAATATGCGGAGCATACGCTTTTGGATGCTCAGAAGCTTTGATGTTCATCTGAGCGTAATCCTGGTTTGTGTTTTTGATAGACATTTTATCTCCTCCGTCTTTGAAACTCGCGTGATCATAACCGGATAATCAGGAAAAAACAGCCATCCGGTCAGGATGAATGGTTGTGAAAAAATTATCCAGGTTATAAAAAAAGCCGATGCAGATAATGCCCACATCGGCTTCACACGTTGTAATTACAATATACCACTTTAATATGCTGAAGTCATCGTTTCCAAAGCCACTGTTTTTGGAAAGACATTGTGCATGATGCACAGTTGAAAAGCAGAAGCTATATTTAAGTAGATGACAGTAGATATGTTTCTGATTGAATAGCTGCAGTTGCTGAAGGTAAGGTGAACGGTTGTTGTCATTGAATATAGGGACGAACGCTGCAGGCGAAATCAAGCTGTGTGAACTGTTCCGGATCGTCCAGACTGATGTGCAGAATCTCCTCGATTTTGTCCAGCCGGTGAGCCATGGTATTCCGGTGCAGGAAGAGAGCTTCTGCAGCAAGTTTCCGGGAACCTTTTTTCTGAATGAGTGTTTCCAGAGTTTCCAGAAGGTGGCTGTCATGCGTGCGGTCATACTGTTCCAGAGGCCCAAGCTTTTTCTGGATGAAATTCCGGGATTCCTCCTGACCGGCAAGGTGCAGGAGAATCAGGTCAAACTGGAGATCCTGCAGGAAACAGACATTCCATCTGGCTTTTTTGATCTGGCGGATCAGCAGACATTCTTTGAGCCTGTTGTAGGTTTCTGCAAGATCCAGATAGTCTTTGAGATGGTCACTGATAATGGCAAAGGTCTGACAGCTGTGAATTTCCTGCGTTTTTTCCACAAGTTCCGCTGCAGCTTTTTCAAGAATCTGTTCCGGGGTATCTGCAGGAAGGATGCAGATACAGGAATCTTTTCTGCAGATGGAAACACCATGGATATGATGCTTTGCAAAAATACGGCTGGCAGCCTGATTTTGCCTGCGGCTGTCCATTTCCAGAAGTACGGAAGGCTTTTCTTTATTCAGATGGATAAGAATCAGTCTGGTGGGGGCAGCAGGCCATTGCAGGGAGGATGTGCGGTATTCGGCTTCCTCCTCCTGGGTGAGTTTTCCGGTAAGCAGATCTGTAAAAAGCTTTTCATCCAGTTCGCTTTTGTTGTGTCGGGTCATCTGATAGCGGGTATCTATCTGCATGTGGTTTTTGGCCTCTACGATAGCGACCATGATCGGGAATACGATTTCAATAAAACCTGTGTTATTATTCAGAAGAAACAGGGGGAAATTCAGTTTGTCTGCCAGTTCCAGTGCTTCTTTTGGAAAATCGTCAAAAAATCTGGTTTTGATAGCGAGAGCGGATGCATTTGCTTCATCCAGAGTACGGATCAGATTCAGAAGCGCTTCTTTGTCATTGCGTATGGCGTAGCCGGTGGTGATGAGAAGGAGATGTTTTCGCACCCACTGTTTGACATCCGGCTGCTCCATCATGTCATAGGTGTCGACAATACGCTCCACACCGCCTTTTCCGGCAACAAGAGACGCACATCCGTTGCTCCATATTTTTTCGATATCTTTTACGCGCAGTGTCATTTGAAGGCCTCCTTTGTGGCATCATAAAGATACAAGTAAAAATAAAACCGGGATGATCACAATGCACAGAAGTGTTGTTGCAACCACGGCTGCAGATGCATATTCTTCATCCAGATGATATTGTCCGGCAATCATGCTGGAGGTGGTCATGGATGGTGCGGCACTGATCAGCATCAGGATCAGGCTTTCTGTCTGCGTCAGGAAAAGGTGGGAAACTGCATACACACCCAGTGGAATGAGAAACAGTTTCGTTGCAGCCAGAAGAAGGATGGACTTGTATTTCAGCAGATTTCGCGGGTTCATGAAAGCAAGGCTGCAGCCCAGATAGATCAGTCCCCAGCTGGAACTGGTGGCTCCGACGGAATCAATAATATCCATGACAGGGGCTGGTACGGTGATGTGCAAACTGGTCAGACACAGTGCCAGAATCACGGATATAAATATGGGATTCAGGAGGATTTTTTTTACAGGGTTTTCCTTTTGGGCAATTCCGTTTGTGAAAAGAGCAAAGCCGACTGTCCATACAAAGGTAGTGTCCATAACAGTACAGATGGGGATATAAAGGCTTCCGCCTTCCTCGGCAAACAGAGCCATAATCAGAGGGATGACAAGAAAGCCGAAGTTTCCGCCTACAGAACAGCCCCGGTAAACATTGGCTGTGGTTCCTTTCAGTCGGCAGACTTTGCTTCCGAGAATGCCTGCTCCCGCCATCACAAGATACATGACAGCCTGTGTGCCGGCTATGCGTCCGTATTGGACAAGTGTCCGGAAGGTGGTCTGATTGCTGTAAATCAGTGATATGGTAAGGGCCGGCAGTACAAAGCGGATTAGAAATCCGGAGATTGATGGCATGGCTTCTTTTTTGATGACTTTTGTTTTGACTGCTGTGAAACCAATGAGAACCAGCAGGAGAAATCCCGCCATTTTGGGCAGGATGGCCATAAAGTAATTCATTTCTTTTTCCTTTCGTGAAAACAATTTGATCTGCTGTCATGATGATACCTTCATGGCTGGTGATCTTTAATTGGATTTATTATAGCAGAAGAATAGAAAGATACAAGGGTCAAAAGGTCATGTTTTTTCATGCAAGCATGAAACACATGACCTTTTGACCTGTGTATCATCTCATAATTTTATACAGGAAATTTTGTAAAGGATATGTATTTCTTATGCCCTGTATGGTAAACTGAGAAATAGTTTATCTGGATGTTGTTGAGAATGGGATAAACAGTAATATTCGGGATGATTGTATGTAATTGAAGTAATATATGATAAGATTTCGGGAGCACAAAGTGCGGAGAAATCCGTGTATCGGAGGAATCAAAATACTTTTTGACCCCATCATTATATATATGAACAAAATACAAAGAGGAGAAACAGATGAAAAATCCATGGGAAGAGATTTCATTAGATGATTATGAAAACCATATGAAGCTCGGTTCTGTCATGCAGCTGCAGTCATTGAACAAAATGATGAAAGGACAGTTTGATGCATATCCGGTATCCAGTGTGATGATTTTGGAAATCGCAGGCGGAAATGGTCTGGAGCATGTACAAAAGGAGAAATTCGAGAAAGTATATGGTATTGATGTGAATGCTGCCTATCTGAGGGAGACGGTTTCCAGGTATCCGGAACTGAATGGGGTTCTGGAATGTCTGTGCAGGGATCTGACAGATGAGGAAGCTGAGCTGCCAGAGGCGGATATGATTATTGCGAACCTGTTGATCGAATATATAGGATATGAACGTTTCCGGAAAACAGTTCAGAAGGTAAATCCGGAATATGTTCCTGTATCATTCAGATCAATATGGAGAACCATTGGGTCTCTGATTCCCCATATCTGCATGTGTTTGACGGATTGGAACAGGTACATCATTTAATGGAAGAAGCAGCATTGAATAAGGCAATGGCTGAAATTCATTACCATGCCATCCGGTCTTTGGAATGTATGCTTCCCAATGGAAAAAAGCTGGTCCGGATTGATTTCAGAAAAGATGACGGGAAACAGAATCTCTGATGATCAGCTTGGTCCCTATGCGTATTTTCCGTGAACGTGTTTCTTCATTTATCGGATCCTGTCTGTTTGTCTGTTCCTGATTTTTGATCAGCCGGATCAGCTCTTCTACTGCTTCAAAGGCCAGAGAACGTTTGGAGACATTGATGGAAGTGAGAGGAGGGAACGTTTCTTCGCAGGTTGGTCTGTCGTTGAAGCCTATGACAGAGATGTCGTCCGGGACGCGGATCCCTTTTTCCTGAAATGCGCGAAGTGCACCCACAGCCATGGTATCATCATCACAGACAAAGGCATCAGGAAGTTCCTCCGGAGTATGGTTTTCCAGATATTGTCTGAGATACCGATAACTGTCTTCTTCCGTATAGTGTACGGTCAAAATATGTTCAGGCTGGAAGGCAAGGCCAAAATGAGTGAGGGCATTGACATATCCTTGATGACGTTCTTTGAAACTGTTGATGCGGATCTGACTCTTGAGATAGCCGATGCGGGTATGACCCATTTGAATCAGATGTTCGATTGCCTGATAGGTTCCCATCTGGTTGTTGATAGAAATGGTATTGCAGGGAAGGCGGGTCAGGTCATTATCCATAACAACAAGGGGAATGTGGAGGGAGAGAAATGCATCCATATCTTCATCCTGCATTTCTGTTCCAAAAATGACAGCTCCCTGGCAGTTCAGTGTATGGAGATGTTCAATCTGGGGTTCCATGGGTTTGCGTTTATCAATGGTACTCAGCAGAATATTATAGCCATAGCAGGAACAGATCCATGACAGAGATCCATACAGGTGAGGATATTGTAGCAGAACAGATATAAAGGAGCGATATATATGGTTCAGAAAGAAAGTCAGACAAATACGCAGGGGACGGTTCCGGTAATTGAACTGAAACATGTGGATAAACATTTCGGGGCACTTCATGTGCTGAAAGATATTAATCTCAGTGTAAAAAAAGGCGAGGTTGTCGTGATTATCGGACCTTCCGGTTCGGGAAAATCCACCCTGTGCCGTACGATTAACCGTCTGGAAACCATTGATTCCGGGAAAATACTGATTGATGGTGTTGCAATTCCCAAGGAGGGGAAAAATCTTGCCCGTCTTCGCGCCCAGGTGGGAATGGTGTTCCAGTCATTTAATTTATTTGCACATAAAAACATTCTTGATAATGTCACTCTTGGTCCAACAGATGTACTGAAGGTGCCGAAAAAGGAAGCAAGAGAGGAAGCAATGAAACTTCTCAAAAGAGTCGGTGTAGATTCCCAGGCTGCAAAAATGCCTGCTCAGCTTTCCGGCGGTCAGCAGCAGAGGGTGGCAATTGCCCGTTCTCTTGCCATGCATCCCAAGGCAATTCTGTTTGACGAACCGACAAGTGCACTGGATCCAGAGATGATCGGTGAAGTTCTGGATGTTATGACAGAGCTGGCGAAGGAAGGAATGACGATGGTTGTCGTTACTCATGAAATGAATTTTGCAAGACGTGTGGCAGACAGAATTATCTTTATGGATGGCGGAAAGATTATCGAAGAAAATGTACCGGAAGAGTTTTTTGCGCATCCTGCAACACAGCGTGCACAGGATTTTATGAATTCTATCCGGGATCATTAAAAATGGTAGTAAAGTGCAATATGGAGGAATCTATGTATTATAATGCTCTAAGAGATAATCATGTAAAGGCAGGAAAATGGCTATGAAAAAACCGAGAATTGTAATTCCGGAGATCAATCAGAATATTCAAAATTATATGAATGCAGTTCGGGCTGCGGGGATGGAACCGGTTGCGGTTTCTCTTCAGTCGGAGCAGCTTCCGCAGACGTATCAGCAGGAATATCTGGATTACTCGGAGATGAAAGTGGAAGACTATGACGGGCTTTTGCTTCCGGGCGGAGGTGATATCAATCCTGTGCGTTACGGACAGGAGAATCAGGGAAGTACGATGGTCGTGGATGCATTGGATAAGCTTCAGTTTGCGGTACTGGATGATTTTGTGAAAAGCGGAAAACCGGTTTTTGGCATCTGCAGGGGTCATCAGGTGATCAATGTATATTTTGGAGGAACGCTGATCCAGCATCTTCCTACCTCTTTCCGTCATGCACGAAGACTGGAGGATCCAGATAAAGTTCATCGCTGTCTGGTAAATCAGGGAAGCTGGCTGGCAGAGATTTATGGAACAGAGTTTTTTCATAACAGTGCTCATCATCAGGCTGTTGACCGATTTGGTGAAAATCTGGTGCCGGACAGTTATTGCCCGGAAGATGGAACTGTGGAGGCAATGCACCATTCTATTCTTCCTGTTTACAGTGTACAGTGGCATCCGGAACGGATGTGTCTGGCATGGGAGCGTGAAGATACAGTGAACGGACTTCCTGCACTGCAGTTTTTCAGCAGGGTATGTATGGAAAAGATGGAGAAGCGCATGGATGATACCGACCATGGAATTATGGGTGACAGGATGGGACTGTAGAGAAAAAATGTGATTTTGCCCGGAGCGTGTTTAAAAATTCATTCTGCGATTATTGCAAAGAGCCAGAGGAAAAATAAAAGGGTATCCTCTGGCTCTATTGTTATATAAAATAATTTATACTTCTATTATAAACAATTCACGGATACATCGCAATCACAACTTTGGATTTCCTGTTATGCTGCACCTCCGTTTCGGAAGGATTGCTTTTTCTGAATCTGTTCAAATTCTCTGAGCTTCTGTGCAGCTTCGGGGGTAAGGGTACGGGGAACCTGAATTTCTACGGTGGCATACTGGTCACCTCTGACAGAAGGATGACTCATGGATACAATGCCTTTGCCCCGGAGGCGGATTTTGGTGCCTGACTGGGTGCCCTGCTTAATTTTGCAGATGACATCTCCGTAGAGGGTGGGAATTTTGGCCTCTCCGCCGAATACAGCAGTGATGAAGGGGATTGTCACAGTGGTATAGATATCCTGGCCTTCTCTTCGAAATCCCGGTTTGTCCTGTACGGTAACCTTCAGAAGCAGGTCTCCGGGACGGGAAGAACCGATTCCCGGCATGCCTTTGCCCTTCAGACGGATGGTTTTGCCGGATTCGATTCCTGCAGGGATATTGACTTCGTAGGACTGTATCTGACCGGAACTGTTTTGCAGACGGATGACTTTTTTGCCGCCAAAGGCTGCTTCGTCGAAGGTGACCTCTACTTCTGCCTGCAGATCCTGTCCTTTGTTGGAATCGCTGTATCCGTTGAAATTGCCGGAAGTCCTTGCATCACCATAGTTTCCTGAATCTCTGAAACCGCCAAAACTTCCGAAATTGCCATAATTGCCGGAATCACGGAAATGATTGAATCCGTTACCGAAACCGCCTGCTCCGTTGAATCCGCCGGCAGCACCGGAGTGATAACCGTTTCCGCCAAAGAACTGTTTCAGAATATCATCCATGTTTTCACCGTTTTCAAAATGGTATTCTCTGTACTGGCCATGATTAAATGGATTTCCCTGCCCGCTGCCGAACGGATTACCGTATCCACCGGCGGCACCTGCATCGGAGGCCCCGCCGTCAAATGCGGCATGCCCGAACTGGTCATACAGCTTTCTCTTTTTTTCATCACTCAGAACATCATAGGCCTCTGTAATTTCCTTAAAGCGTTCTTCTGCACGGGTATTTCCCTCGTTGCTGTCCGGATGATATTTCTTGGCAAGCTTCCGGTATGCTTTTTTGATATCGGCGGAATCCGCATTTTTACTGACGCCTAACACTTCATAATAATCTCTTTTCTTATTCAACGCTTTCACCTTCTCTCAGAAATATAGTATGTGAAAACGAGAGGCCATTGACTGACCTCTCGCTATTTTTAGCCTTCAATGGAAATAAAATGATCTTTCTCCACCGCTGGTTTTGCTTCTTTCTTCGGAACGAATAATTTCAGGATTCCGTGTTTGAATTCTGCCTTGATGTCTTCCTGACGGACATCTTCGCCTACATAAAAGCTTCTGCTGCAGGCACCTGCGTAACGTTCCCTGCGGATGTAACGTCCGCTGTCTTTTTCTTTTTCGTCCTTATCCAGACCTTTGGCTGCGCTGATGGTCAGGTAACCATTTTCAAGGGAAGCTTTTACTTCGTCTTTCTTGAAACCAGGCAGGTCAATCATGACTTCATAGCCATTGTCCATTTCCTTTACATCTGTTTTCATAATGTGGTTGGCGTTCTTGCCATAAAGTTTCTTCTCTGTGTTCCTGATATCGCGGTCTCCGTAGAACGGAAAATCATTAAAAAAGTCATCAAATAAGTTTTCTCCAAAAATACTAGGCATTAACATAAGTCATCTCTCCTTTTTTATACTATGCATATTTACCTGTTTCTTTGGAACTGGGATGTCCGGAGAACTCATAGAACCTGTTTCTTATTCTCTTTTTGTTCTCTTCCTTTGTTCTATGTGTAATATAACACATAACATTACAGGCGTCAAGAGGAAATTTGAGATTTTTTGTGAAAGAAATGTGAAATTGTGACTGCTCACTGGTAATATCCCGCGAGGTGTGTTACTGTGTGCAGCATTTGCAAGAAGTTGATCATCAGAAGATTTTTCGGAGATTTTTACTTCAATGATGATTCCCGGAAGATTGATTTCCCGGGGATATAACTGAAAATCGTAACGGACATCGCCGGATTGACAAAATAAAGAACCGGGCATTTGCTGTCCGGTTCTTTATGACTAATAACGTTTGATCTTCTTGGATGGTGTTTTCGGGAATTCGGTGTCACGGGTTTTCAGACGGTAAACACGTTTGTAAGCGGGAGCGGAGCTGTTGTAGGTATCGATCAGTTTCTGAAGCTCTGCCGGGATATCGCTGATTTCTTTTTTGGCAGCGTATTCCAGATCAGGGAAGATTTCCGCCTCAATGACACCTTCGTTTTCGCGTACCAGGATTTCCTGGACAAGGCGGTTTTCACCGATCCTGTTTTCCAGTTCCTCAGGAGATACATTTTCGCCGTTTTTGGTGATGATCAGGTTTTTCTTGCGGCCTGTGAGGTATACAAAACCTTCTTCATCCACATAACCCAGATCACCTGTGTGGAGCCAGCCGTCTACCAGAGCTTCAGCGGTTTCCTCCGGCATTTTGTAGTAACCCTGCATCACACTGCTTCCCCGTACCCAGAGCTCCTCATCCACGGTTTTTGCTTCGCAGTTGGGAATAAGCTGACCGACAGTACCTTTGCGGATATTCCAGCTTACAGTTGTACTGATGACCGGAGAGCATTCGGTCATACCATAGCCCTGAAGAATGTCAATTCCGTATTTCGCAAAAAGATCCAGCATGGCCGGCGGAAGATATGCACCGCCGCTGCAGATGGTGTGGAATTGTTCGCCAAAGACTTCTTTTTTTACAATTTCAGGCGGAAGTCCGGCAGCATCTTCCAGTTTTTTGGCGATGGTCTCAATCATCAGCGGAACCATGAGAATCAAATTCGGACGGAACAGTTTGATATTTTTTACCATACGGATCAGTGAATCATTGATACACACAACTGCGCCTGTAGAAAATCCCTTGAGGAAATCCATGCTCAGGCAATAGGCATGATGTACAGGCAGGACAGACATCATAATGGTTCCGGCCGGGAATTTCATATCCAGGCAGCTTCTTCCATGGTTTTGCCGGAAAAATCCACATATTCGACGCGCGGTCTTCTTTGTCCACAACATACTGGTACAGGGTGCCTTCTTTGTCGGCGGCAAAGCGAAGACGCATGGAATCGCAGCGCTCGTAAGCTTTGTAGATGGCTTTTTTCAGCATGTCGATATCCAGCTCTGTTTCAATGGTAAGGCTGGTTCCGATATTTAAAACTTCTTTTTTGGGGCAGAAGTTCTGGTAGTAAATATGAAATTTCTGTGCAACAGTCAGGGGATATACAGGATATCCTTTATGTTTTCTCATCATTCTATAATTCCTCCAAGAAATTCAGTCATAGCGTTTTCATAAGCTTCCGTATCTTTATAAAAGCTTTCTGCGTGTGCTGCGCCTTCCACGATCAGTTTTTTCTTCGGGGAAGCACAGTTTTCGTAAATGGTATCGCACATGCTGCATGGAACAAAGGTGTCAGCGGATCCATGGATAAAAAGAATGGGAACAGTTGCTTTTTGTACTTCTCTTGCTGCATTGCAGTCATCCAGACCGTAGCCGGCGCGTTTGCGGTTGATTCTGTCGGAAATCTGCATAATCGGAAAAGCCGGAAGGTGGATCATGGTGTGAAGTACATGAGTAAATACCTCTTTTGGGGAGGTGAAGGCGCAGTCGGAGATGATCCCTTTTATTTGTTCAGGAAGTGCAAGACCGCTTGCCATCAGGACAGTGGCACCACCCATGGAGGTGCCGTGGAGCAGGATCTGAACATCTTCTCCGCATTTCTGCAGAACCCAGTCGATCCATTTCAGTGCGTCCATACGGTCCAGACAGCCAAAGCCTATGTAAGTGCCTTCGCTCTCTCCGTGGGCGTGCTCATCTACCAGAAGCATGGAATATCCATGGGTCAGATAGTAGCTGGAAAGTCCGGTGTAGTCGTTCATGCCGCGGCTGGTGTATCCGTGAAAACAGATGACTGCTTTTTTGCAGGATTCCTGTGGAAACCAGGTTGCATGAAGCTTCAGGTTATCGTCAGAATGAATCCATACATCTTCATGGGGTTCGGCAAGCATGGAGTCCTTGCATTTCTGGATAAAAGGCATATGCTGTGTCCAGTCCGTTCCTGCCATTTTCATGGTGCGTTCCATTTTTGCATTGTTGCGGGTCATGGTTCTGCGGTAAAAGTACAGGGATGTTCCTGCTTCGGCAGCAGCCAGCAGACCCACCAGTACGGCTGCGCCTCTTGCTGCTTTTTTTCTGCTCATATGATGTCCTCTTGAAATGTCTTTATTTTCTCTTGATCAGTTCGTTCAGTTTCAGGGCTTTGTCAAAGTTTCCTTCGACTTTCAGCTTCTGGATGGTGAATGCAAGAACCGGGTCCAGTCTGCCTTCGATAATGGCCATGAAGGTTTCCGGCGAGGCGGTAAACATGGCGTCTCTGTCGTAATATTCATAAGGCTCTACGTATAATTTGCCTTCTTTTACTTCTACATAAAAAATGCCGGATGATTCGCCTGTGATATTGAACTGGTATGCCAGGTGTTCTTTGATGTCGCTTACATCCGCATTCATAAACTGTGTTTTTACATAGGAAAAATACTCTGCATAGGTCATCTTTTTCATCCTCCAATTAAATGTCCCGGGTCATAGACAGATGTGTCTGAATATAGCTTCGGGCTGGCTGAACGGATCATCTGTTTCTGTTCCAGGATAGCTTGTTTGACTGATGGTCGAACGGATTTATCATAATAATTCGACGATAATCGACTGATGGTCGACTTTCAGTAAAAATAGGTTACCATAGGTTTCGACCAGCGGTCAAGTTGTTTAAATCACAAAATATAGAGAAAAATCGAGATGTCTGTGTGTGATTTTTGCCAGTTGAAACTGGTTGATTTTGTGTGCTATACTTAAAAATATATTTCAGGAAAGGCGATATTATGAAGAATCCTACAAAATATGATAAAATTCTGGATTCTCTGCAGGAATTGCTGGAGAATAAGGATATTCAGGCTGTTTCTGTCAGCGAGATCGCGCAGAATGCCGGTATCGGGAAGGGCAGTATTTATTATTATTTTCCATCCAAGGACGCGATTCTGGATGCTCTTGTAGAACGGAATTATGAGAAACCTCTGGGAACAGCGAAAGAACTGGCGAAGCAGACGGACATACCGCCTTTCACCAGAATGGCGATGGTGTTTCAGGCCTGCCGGAATTCCTCAGCTGAATTCCGGAAACAGATCAATACCGGGTCATCCGGTAAACCGGTCAAGGATAACACACATGAAGAAGCATATATTCATCAGAAATATCTGAAGCATCTGATCACACAGCTGAAACCTGCGCTGACAGAAATTATTCAGCAGGGTATTGATAACGGGGAGATTTATTTTGACTATCCGGCAGCACTGGCGGAGATTGTTCTGATCGTGCTTGCAGTTAAGATGGATAATACACTGCTTCCGGGTACTCCGGGGGAAATCGAGGAGACCATCCGCGGTCTGATCTCTCTTCTGGAAAAAGGTACGCAGAACGTGCCGGGAGCTTTGAATTTTCTTACACTGCTCTGAGATTATGAGGCGGGGAAATCCTATGGAGAATCGCTGATGGAAAGTGAATAGAAATCTGTATGGAGAATTGCTGGCAGAAAGTGAATAGTAATCTGAATGATTTTTGAATTATCTCTGAATGATCTCTGATTTGTCTGTACTGATTATGAAGAAGCGAATATTGATACAAACACAAAAGGCTGCAAATGATGCAGCCTTTTGTGTTTAACCTTTTATATTTGTTGCATAATGAACACAAAATGCAAGTGCGGACAAATCCGTGAAAAGCATTATGCATGCGGAATGTCGGTATATTCCGATATCTCACGGTTAATGGTGATAAGATCATCGACAGAGAGGTCGTGAAGGTCTTTATGCCCTGTGATTCGGGCAAAGGTTTTCAGTTCTTCCAGTGAAACGTTGAGGAAATTTCCAACTCTTGCGGCAGCTGCATCCGGATTCAGTCTTGCGCGGAGAGAGGGATCCTGAGTAGCGACTCCGGCAGGACACATTCCGGTACCGCAGATCCGGTACTGCTGACAGGCTGCGGCGATAAGTGCGGCAGAAGCAATTGCTACAGCATCTGCACCCATGGCGATTGCCTTGGCGAAGTCAGAAGATACACGCAGGCCGCCTGTAATGATCAGCGAAATATCAGAGCCTACAGAATCCAGGTACTTTCTTGCTCTGTGAAGTGCATAAATTGTAGGAACGCTGGTGGATTCACGCAGGAAAAACGGACTGGATCCGGTAGCTCCTCCGCGGCCGTCGATGGTTATGAAATCAGGCTCTGCGTAAACACAGAATTCCAGGTCTTTCTCAATTCGTCCGGCAGCGATTTTGATGCCTATCGGGCGTCCTTCAGAGGCTTCCCGAAGCATGTATACAAGTTCTTTCAGATCGTCTCGGGTATGGATGTCCGGGAATTTTGACGGACTCTGAATATCCTGGCCGATCTTTTTGCCGCGGATTGCCGCGATTTCTCCGGTCACCTTGTCTCCGGGGAGATGACCGCCCATACCCGGTTTGGTTCCCTGGCCGATTTTAATTTCAATTGCATCAGAGGTGCGGAGATTTTCTGGAGTTACGCTGTAGCGGTTCGGAACATATTCAAATATGTATTTGTCTGCGGCTGCTTTTTCCTCCGGAAGAATACCGCCTTCACCGCTGCACATGGCACTGCCGGCAAGAGCGCTTCCTCTGGCAAGGGAAATCTTGGTTTCCTTGGAGAGAGCACCGAAGGACATGTGAGAGATAAATACGGGATTTTCGATTACCAGCGGTTTTTTTGCATGTTTACCGATCACGGTTCTGGTCACAACCGGCTCTCCGTCATCCAGCGGCGGGGGATTCAGCTGTGCACCGAGAAGCAGGATATCATCCCATCCGGGCATGCTCATCTGTGTACCCATGGAGCTGTGGAGAGATTTGCCGCTTACGGCCATTTCGTGAATCTCTTTCATATAACGGCAGGAAACGTCCTGCCTTGCAAATAATGGATCGTAGGACAGATCCCGGACATTCGACCCGTCTGATGTTTCCGGGAATGCCTGATTTTCTTTCGTATATGGTTCAAATCTGCCTGTCTGATGACACACCGGACACTCATAAGAATCCGGAAGTTTTTCCTCATCATAAATATATCCGCATACAGAACATCTAAAAGCCATATCATTTCCTCCTTTCGTTTTGTGAAATATAATAGTAATTGTTACTGATATTATAATTTAAAACTTAGATACTGTCAAGTGAATGGGAAAAGCATGGATTGGCAGAGTCTGCGCGTGCCGGAGAATAATAACCCTCCGGAAATAATCTGATGTACAAGCGATAAAACAGGTGTGTCTGCAATGTTTCGGTCATATGCGGATAAACACTTCTATAAAATACTTTTCTGATAAATAACTGTTTCTGAACAGTTGATGAATCTATGACATATAGGGGAATGGATATAGAAAATCTCTCCTCTATGCAGAAAGTCTTATTCCGGCCGGGATGACCGGCCGGATGTCAATATCATTTCTGCCAGCGGATCTTTTCTGTTTGCTTCTGATACAATTACAATGTTTTTCTAGTTTGGGAGGAAAAAATGATTATATTGATAATAGGTGCATAGCATACGGGTAAGACTGCGCTTGCTCAGAAATTGCTGGAAGAATATAAATATCCATACTTATTAATTGTTTGTGAAATGATCAAAACTGCTATAGAAAATAAGCAAAATCTGATTGTCGAAGGGTGTTATATTCCTTTGGGCTACAGGATAAATTGATTTATTTTTTCTTTTGCAAGGTGATCCAGCATATTTACTTCTTTTTTGAATGTTTCGGTCAGCCCTTTTTCATCTTTTGTCCGGCTGACTGTTGTAATAGAAAGTCCTTCATTCGTTCCAAGATGATATTTCGCGTTCACAGGATAGTACTGGCGTTCAATCAGAGAGGCTATGGTAAGAAAATCAGACAGCCCATCTGCTTCTTTTTCTTCATAATGGCTGCAGAGCCAGGTATAAAGAGCCGGATGGAAGTTATCCATGACCCCGCTGTAGCCTGCCGCGCCGGCTCTTAATGATTCAAGAAGAGTTGTGGTATTGGCATTGTAAAGTTTCAGATTTGTGTCCCTCATACATTCCAGCTTTTCTTTTATCTGATCGATGTCACAGCAGGTATCTTTCAGAAAATAAAATCGTCCTGTCTGTGATGCCCAGTGAATCATCTTTGGAGAAAGTATTCTTTTATAAGGGTAGGGACACTCGTAAAAACCAAGCGGAATGCTGCTGTCTATCTTGTCCAGTAATCTGGCACAGTTTTCGATCCAGACTTCATCACTTTCTTCCTGTGCAGCCAGACGATTGGTAATGAGAATGACAGCATCCACTCCGGTTTTTGCCATTGCGTTTAATTCCTCCGCCTGCTGTTTGAATTCATCGGAAATATGACCGGATGCAATCACCGGTACCCGGCCTGCCGCAAATTCAACGGTCTTTTGAGCAATCCTGATCCGTTCGTCCAAAGTCAGAAAGAACATCTCGCTTGACTGACAAACTGCAAATAAACCGGAAACACCATTTGTAATATACCAGTCTGTTAATTTTTTCAGTGCCGGATAATCCACCTGATTATCAGCGGTAAAAGGGGTAAGCATCACCGGCCATGAACCACCTGGAAAATTATTCGCCATTCTTATCGTCTCCTTTTCTGATATCTATTTTCCAAAAGGCAATATTCTGCCTTTTATAGGTGTAAGTAATATAGAGAAAATCATTATCGCATATAATAGCAGGATAAGAGAATTCGCCTTCCCCTGTACTGAGATCCATCAGTTTTTTCCAGGTAATTCCATTGTCAGATGATACTGACAGGGATATGGGTGTTCTCTCTCCCCAGTTTACTCCCACCGGATTATATACAAGAAAAAGTCTTCCGTCTTCGGTCTTCACAAGATCAATCCCGCTGTTGTTATTCGGAAGATTTGTGGGATATGCAGCACACCAGGATTCTCCGCCATCCTCCGAATCACTTCGGTAAATTTTCCCTTCCGTGCTGCGCATAAGCATATGAACTCGTCCCCTATTGTCCTCCCACAGTGTGGGCTGAATCACTCCTCTGCCGTAAAAAGACTGCTCACTTACCGGGATACTGCCCTCGGATCTGTCAGACATCCGTTCTCCTTTTGTATAACAGATCCCATTGATTGCCACTTCCATGGACTTTCTCCAGGTAATACCGTCATCATCAGAAATATCAGCGAAGGCTTTCCATATTCCCTGTTCGGTGGAAGCGGGAGCCAGAATCCGTCCGCTTTTCAACCGGATCGGCTTATTTCTTACAGGACCTCTTCCGCCCTTATCTCCAGGCACAAGTTCCCGCTCTTTTCCAAAGGTCTCACCATTGTCTTCGGAAATACGATACATCGTACGCCAGGTACGGATTTCATTTCCAACTTTGTAAAACAGAAGAATCTTTTCATTATTCAGACGAAACAGGACCGGGTTCCAGTGCGATTCATCGGAAGATGCCGCGATTTTTGGTTCCTCAAAATGCTTTCCGTCTCCTTTGGCCAGCCAGATAGCAGTATCCCCGGCACCTTCTGCGCTTCCGCCAAACCATGCGGTCAGAAATTCGTGATCATTCCGTTTTAATATTGTAGATGCATGGCACATCTTGGAAGGATTTACTGTCATTATCTTTTTCATGATTCCCTCTGAGTTCTGTAATTATAGAATATCATTCTGAATAGCTGAGTTCATTTATATCATCCTATTGTTGCCATCGTGATATACTGGTATAATGATAACAGTATTTTTATAGAAAATCCAGAGCGATTACAATAAGATACGGATGAAATGATTTTATAAAAGGAGAGAAAAATGAAACGATATTTATTGCCCGAACAGGGGAACTTTTACAAAGCAAACCTGCATTGTCATACGAATTTATCAGATGGAGCACTGTCGCCGGAAGAGGTGAAGAAGCTTTATAAAGAAAAAGGATATTCTGTGGTTGCCTATACGGATCATGATATTCTGATCCCTCATCAGGAACTTGCGGATGAAAATTTTCTTCCGCTCAATGCCTTTGAGATGGAAATTAATGAATCGGCGGAAAAAGATTTTTCTCAGATAAAATGCTGTCATTTATGCTTTATTGCGCTGGAACCGGATAATGTGGTGCAGCCCTGCTGGCATCGAACCAAATACCGCTTCGGCAATGCTGATCAATATAAGCATCTGGTAAAATTTGACGAGACAGAACCGGATTATGAACGGGAATATACTGCCGATGGAATCAATGATCTCATTCGCCGCTGCCGGGAAAAAGGCTTTTTTGTTACATACAATCATCCCACATGGTCACAGGAAAACTATCGTGAATATAGTTCCTATATCGGTATGAATGCAATGGAAATCTGTAATTTTGGCTGTATGACAGAAGGATATGAGGATTATAACCCGAGGGTATATGATGATATGCTCCGGGCAGGAAAGAGAATATACTGCATTGCTGCGGATGACAACCATAATCGAGGGGAATATGGTACAAGGAAGTTTGATTCTTTTGGCGGATTTACCATGATTAAGGCGGACAGACTGGATTACCGCACGATCACAGGCGCTCTGGAAGCTGGTAATTTTTATGCTTCACAGGGGCCTGAGATTCATGCGCTGTGGATGAAAAATGGAAAACTGTATATAGAGTGCGGACCGGCAGAGAAAATTCAATTTACTTCCGGAATCAGGCGAAATTCCGTTGTCTGGGCGGAACCGGGAGAGTCTGTCACAGAAGCTGTATTTGATGTAAAACCGGAGGACGTATATATCCGTGTTACCGTGACAGACCATGCCGGGCGCCATGCGGATACCCGTGCTTATTTTACGGATGAACTGTTTTCTGCCGATTAGTGCTTTGCCCCAGCATTGCGGAGACTTTCCGGACAGTGAAGAGGTAGCTGCTGATCAATACCACGTCTGCACCTGCCCAGGCAAGTACTTCTGCAAGAAATACACCAGTCTCACCGATGTAACGGGAAAGAATGAGCGCGGCACTGGTACGCATAATCAGTTCAGCAATTCCGGAAACCATGGGCAGGAATGTATTTCCCATTCCCTGCAGAGAAGAGCGGAACACATACAGAGCATACAGGATCGGAAGGCATACGCACATGATGGTCAGATAGCGGTAAGCTACATCGATGGTCTGTGCCATTTCCTGTTCTGTTCCGGATACAAATCCGCTGAGAATCCATCTTCCTGACAGAAGCATGACTGTGGAAATCACCAGGGAAGTGAGGACCGCTGCCAGAAGAGCGGAGCGTACACCGCGGTGGATGCGATCCATTTTTTTGGCTCCAAGATTTTGTCCTACATAAGTAGTCATGGCAAAACCGAAGGAAGAAGTGGCAATTTCCAGAACTCCGTGAAGCTTGCTTCCTGCAGTAAAACCGGCAATGAATAACAGGCTGAACCGGTTGACGACAGATTGTACGATCATTCCGCCTGCGGCAATGAGCAGATTCTGCAAAGCCATGGGTGCGCTGGTGGAAAGCATGGAACTTACCAGCTGTTTTTGGAGATGCAGATGCTCTTTCTGCAGGAAAAGCAGATCGATCTTTCGTATGTAATAGAAGCAGTAGAGACAGGAGCAGAACTGAGCAATCAGGGTGGCTGCTGCTGCACCTGCGATACCGAAATCCAGTACAATTACGAACAAAAGATCCAGTATTACATTGATAACGGAGGCTGTGATCATAGCCCGCAGAGGCGTCTGACCGTCTCCCAGAGCCCTGAGAATAGATGCCTGCAGGTTGTAGGCGGCGATAACAGGAATGCCGATAAAGCAGATCCTCAGATAGAGGAGTGCATAAGGAATTACCTCTTCCGGTGTCCGCAGAAGATGCAGGATCGGAAGCAGCAGGAGCTGTCCGAGAAGCAGAAGAATCAATGCGCTGACGGAAGATAATATCACAGAATTGCCGACTGCTGTTTTCAGACGGCGTTCATCTCTGGCGCCAAAAGCCTGTGCGATCAGAATGGAAAATCCCTGTGTAAGCCCCTGAAGAATTCCAAGAATAATAAAGTTTGGCCATGTGGATGCCCCAAGACCTGCAAGGGCGCTTACCCCCAGTGATTTGCCAACTACCATACTGTCTGCGACGGAATATAGCTGCTGAAAAACATTTCCGATCATCAGTGGTAATGCAAAAGTGACAATCAGCGAAACCGGTCTGCCGGTGGTCATATCTTTTAATCTGGCTGTCATGAGAACTGTTCACCTCTTACTGAAATGTTATTATGATGAACCGGCAGCGTCTGCAAATATAAAGGGAATCCATGGCCGCCGGATCATTCTTTGCCTATATATTAGCATTATCTGTGATTACAGAAAATGCACAGTTTCCAGAAAAAATATCACAATATCACATAAAAAAGAATCCTGTTTTGCAGGATTCTTCACTTCGGGGCGGATTGCTTCAGTAATGAGTTTTATCATGAACTGTTCTGATTCAGCTGTTTACGGTATTCCGAAGGCGTGCATCCCTGAAATTCCCTGAACCGGCGGATAAAGTAACTGAAATTCTCATAGCCCACTTCCAAACCTACTTCCATGACCGGCATGTCTGTTGTCTGAAGAAGCAGACATGCTTTCTCAATGCGGAACCGGTTCAGGTACTGTACAAAGCTGATGTATAATGTCGAGGAAAAATAATTGGAAAAATATTTCGGAGTCATATGCATGATACCGGCTGCCTGTTCCAGAGAGATATTTTCCCTATAATGTTCCGCTACATAATTGATCACTTCTTTCAGACGAAGGGCAGTTTGGGAGTGCTGACGGGACATATGGCCTGCTTCTGTAAGGAAAAGATGGTTCTGCTCGAGGACAGCGATCAGCCGGTACAGCTCTGCTTTGGTGAGGAGTTGGTAGGCAGCAGGCTGATCTGTGTTAAGCTCTTTCAGTCTGCAAAGAATCCGGGAAATATCCATATATCCTGAGGTATCCGAAGATACTTTCAGGGGAAACCATCGTTCTTTGCAAAGCGGGTTCAGAATGGCTGTCTGTGTATAATCCTGCTCCTGAAAATTCAGCATTGACAGAGAAAATACGAAGGAATAGTAGGAATTTTCCTTATCAGTACCACAGATCTGATGAAGCTGCTCCGGGTTAAAAAAGAAGATATCACCGGTGTTTCCTTCTTCGCAAATACCGTCGGCATATATCCGGAGAGGTCCCTTTTCCACAAATAGAATTTCCATACTCTGGTGCCAGTGAAAAGGCACCAGAATTTTTAAGGAGTTTCCTGTATGGGAATGATAACACTGGAACGGAAACAGAAAGGAGCCGTGTATTTTTTTCTCTTCATAATCGTTTTTCATGGGAAATTCCTCCTGTTTTCTGCTGGAAGTTGTATGCTGAAAGAGATGATATGGACCAGACTTTCAGATAGTCTGTCTGAATAACAAAATACGATGCAAGGGAGCTTTTACTGCTGTTACATCGTATTTTTTCACGTTCACTTTTCTATTTATTTATAACATTTTCTTTTTTTTATGTCAAATTTTCTTTTTTTATGTCAAACTTTTTGATGTATCGGTTATCTTTTTGATGTACCGGTTATCTTGGCCATCTCTCTCTGCGCTCCATGAGCGGCGCAAACGGAGTATGAGGTTCTGTCTGATACCAGTAGGCTACGGTAGCTACATCGTCCTGGCGCTCAAAAAGTCCGCCGTGGTAGACACCGATCTGCTGGATCGTGACTTTCAGATCTTCCTCAAAAAGAATGGGATCTGCAATGTGCCAGCGATAAAAACTGCGCTCCGGCATTTTATCATCGTTATGATAATCATTGTGGACCAGAGTATCACGATTGGAATAATAAGGGTATCCCATAAATGGCGTACAGTAGGTATTTTCCACGGTCCTTCCGTTTTCCTGAGCCGCGAAGCTCCATGCTCCGCCGAAGTAATCTTCGGTTCCGGTTCCGCAGATGGTGGGATATTCCTGATCACCGTCAATATAAAATTTGACTTCGCCTTCTCCGTACCAGTAGCGTTCCAGAGTGGTCAGAGCCATATACATTCCCACGTACTGACCACGTCCTCTGACATTGTCAAGAATGACATAATCGTTCCCTTTTTCTGTAATTCGCTGGCGTCTCCATTGAGCGTGGAAGTAACCGGTGTTTTCCGGAAGAGTGTCGGTGAGACAGTAATCTACCTGATAAAAGAAGGCTTCCAGATCCTCATCGCACTGATTTTCAATGGTGATGCGCGCTTTTTTGTAAAAAGGCATCGGGAAATAACAGTTGAAGCCTCTGGTTGGATTGACTGCGATCGGCATGGAGTTGACGCAGTAGGATGCGCCGAATCCACAGCAGAAGAAGTCACCGAGAGGACTTTCTACGGAAGGGGTTTCTTCGTCGTCCCAGTACATGCGAAGTACAAGATCTCGAAGCAGATAGCGATTGCGGTCGCTGGTATGGTCTGTGACGGTGATCCAGATGTGCTGGATTGTTCCGGGACCTGTGATTTCTGCCAGTGTGACAGTTTCACCGGCAGCGATTTTCGGTACACAGGGAGAGCCCTTTCTGGATGGCCCCAGAGGGCTGGCTGCCATACCGCCTTTTCCTTTTTCTCCATTGCGGTTTTCCCAGTTGATGCTTCTGCTTTTGCCCTGTTTTAATTGAGAAATTTGACTTAGATCAAACATTGTATGCTCCTTTTTCTGTTGGCTTGATTACATTATTTTTCGTTTATGTTTACCTATTTTATCATTATCCGTTTCCCTGGAAAATGCACAGTTTCCCGAAAAAGTATCACGAAATATTGTTGTGGAATGAGTAAAACTTTGCACTGGTATTTTGCAAAATAAAAAAACAGGCAGGACTTTTGGTATGTTTCAGAGAACATGAAACGATAGCAAAAGTCCTGCCTGTTTTTGGGAGCGTGAAAGTAATTTTCAGACATGCTCTATTGCAGTCGGCTTGCAAAATAATTTACGCCTGTAACTCCCGTAAGAATCAATATCACAGAAACAGCGCTTACCAGTGTAAATGGATCGCCCATAAGGAATACTCCGGAAAGTACGGAAACGACTGTGGCAAAACAGTTGAAGATGGATACTCTGGTTACCGGAAGGCGGGACAGCGAATAATTAGCCAGCATGTATGCCACTACAGAAGAGGCACCGCCGAGATACAGACAGGCAAGAATAAAGTTCCGGTTTCCGAGGGCAGCTGAAAGCATTCCTGCAGTGTCCCTGCCGTATTGTACAAAAGTCAGAACCGTAAAAAACAGAAATCCAACAGCAAACATGACATAAGTCAGTTCAAATGAGGAAAACTGGCTGGACAGCTTGCGGATCAAAATATTGTAAAGTGATCCAATCAGATATGCTCCGAACAGGCACAGACATCCAGCCCATGTATTCGTTCCGCTGCTGGAGCCGACAGATGCCATGGCTACGCCAACAATGGAGAGAATGATAAAAAACCATTGTTTTTTATTTGGCCGTTCTTTTAATAAAAGTACACCCAAAATAGTTACAAAAACAGGACTGATGGATGATACGATTCCTGTAAAGGATGTAGTGGTATATTTTAATCCATAATTCTCCAGAATAAAATAAAGTACCGGCTGGAGGATTCCAACCAGAACCGGTCCAATAAGATTCTTTTTGCGCAGATTCAATTTCCCAAAACCTGTGATTACCAGAAGATTAAGTATGATAAAGGTTATGGTAAAACGCACGCAAAGCAGAATCATCGGTTCGGCAACATTGAGAGCCATCTTGGAGAACAGATAACTCAGACCGAAAATGCTGAAGGCGGCACCTGCCGCCAGCATACTTTTTTTCTCATCGGACATTTCTTGGTTTCCTCTTTTGTGTTTTTTGTATTAATGGACAGCATCTATTCAGTCATCTGTAAATGAGAGAGTACACCCTGATCATCCGGCTGTCTGGTCAGAATATCGTGAAGCAGTCCTATGGAAAAAAGATTACATTTTCGGGAGAGCCTGTTGAACAATTCCAAGGGGGATTTGCAAAGTTTCTGCTATTTCTACATCACTTTTCCCCTGAAGCTTTAATGATAAAATGCTGCTGCGACGTTTTTCTTCAGAAGCGATTTTTTCCGCTTCATCCGCTCGTTGTTTCTCGCCATCTGCTCGTTGCTTTTCGTCGTCTGCTCGTTGCTTTTCACTATCTGCCCTTTTCTTTTCCATGATTATTTTGTCTTGTGAGATTCGGCATCCTTCTTCAAAACCGTCCTGGTAGCTGATTTCTTTTTCATTTCTGATGTGCAGATCTTCGTCATATTCCTGTAAGATCATGTTTGTCACCTCCGCTTTATTTCCGAGCAGGATGTCGGTCAGAATGCCCTGTTGGATGCAGCTGTCCACTGCAGTGCTAATGGCGTCTCTGAGCGTAGATCCCTGTTTCTGATTCTGCCGGATTTCTTCGATGAACAGAGAATACTGATAAAGTTTCGGGCACCGTTTCATGATTCCATTGCTGTGACCGGCATTGATATTGATCATGTGTGCCGTGAATTGTGCGCTGGATTTCTGCGCAGCATCCGGGTGCAGCATGCTGTCCGTGAGATGGAGTATGGATTCATCCGGTTTTTCGTCTGTGCCATTGTAAAAAACATAATACTGGGGCAGCGGGAGAGAAATTGGTTTGCTGGAGTAAATATCCAGATGATTCAGCGCAATGTATTTCTGATACGCGGAACTCATATAGAAAAAGCCCCTTAGCGGCATGTTGGGATTGTATGTACTCTGATGTTCAAAAACATTCAGGGTCATATCAATGAGGAAGGAAAGGTCATTCCGCATACCCATATACACAAAATCTTCCATGGTGTAGATCTGGAGTTCTTCTGCATTTGTGTAATCACTGTTATTAAGTGCATTATAAAGGGATAAAAGATCCTCTTTCCTGTGAAAAATCCTGCGAAACAGCCGGTCTTTGTGTTCTCTGTTGATTCTGAATTCATCCTGCATAGACAAAAGTTCCTTTCTTTTATTATAATCGATAGGGTATTATTTATGCAATCAGTATAGGAGAAACGGGGCGAAAAATTTGCAGAAAGAAGTCGAGGAATTATGAAATGATTCTGAAGAAAATATGAAAATTTAGAAGAACTAATTCGACTGGTCATGCTCAGATGTAAACGAAAGATATTTGGTTAAGGAAGTAATTTTGTATAGATAACAGATGTCTTTAAGGTATATACGAACTTCCGGCTGCCGGATTTCTCCTTGCAGCCGGGACATAAAATAATTTTAATAAGTTGTATGAAGGAGTGTCTTTTCGATTGCTTCATCCAGGTTGATTCTGGAACATCCGGCGATGTTTGTTTCCAGTGTTCCGTGAACCGGTTCTATCCAGTAATTGTCAATGCCATTAAAACCATTTCTCATACCAAGAATAGAGCCAACAGTTGCTCCATTGCAGTCGGTATCAAAACCGGTTTCAACCGCCATACAGATAGATTTTCTATAGTCACCCTGACCATAGATCAAAGATGCAGATACAACCAGCGCATTGGAAATGGTATGGCACCAGTCATGCAGGAATTTTTCATCATACAGTTCGTGTATCCATGCGAAACATTCTTCCTGCTTCATTCCATTATGATACTTTTCCAGAAGTCCTTCAACGGAAGCATAAAGGCGGGAGGTGGAAGGGATTTGTCCGAGACCACCGCGAATAATTTCTTCCAGGTCATCTGTTACAGCTGCACAGGCAATCATGGCCGCGACAAACATTTCACCATAAATACCGTTTTTGATATGGGAAACAGAAGCATCTTTCCATGCCATTTCCGCTGCCGCCTCCGGTTGTCCGGGATTAATATAGCCATAATAATCGCCTCTGATCTGAGCACCAATCCATTCTCTGTATGGATTTTTGTAGATTGCCGATTCCGGGGCAGCAAATCCTTTTGTAAAATTCAGATAAGCAGTTCGTTCAGCAGTACAGTAGGCAGTTCTTGGCTGGGACTCAATCCAAAGCTGTGCAATGTCTGAAGATTTGAAATCACGACCGCATTTTTCAATCAGCATTTGTGCCATGACAGTATAGTTGGTGTCATCGTCAGCCGGAGCACAGGAAATGGTATCCGGATAGCATTTGCCCTTTAATTGAAATTCATATTTTCCAGCAATTTCATCTGTGACATCGGAAGCCAGAATATATCGTTTCATAGGATAGTTTCCGGTTTCTTTCAGAAAAGGAACCAATTCATCGGTATGTATCAGTTCCACTGGTTTTCCGAGGAGACATCCGCATATGCGGCCGTACCATGCACCGGCGATTCTGTTTTTTAGATTCTGCTGGTTGTACTGATATTCCGGAAGTTTCCGCTCGTTTCTGAGATGTCTGATTCCATCCAGATCAGATGGTTCATTAAATGAATAATCGGTTCTTTGGGGTGTCTGCTGAACCAGTTCAAATAGCATATCAGCAAATCCTTCTCTGATATTGCCGGGTTCTAACCGGGCGATTTCTTCAAAGAGATTTTTGAATTTTTCTATATCTTTCCCCTCATCCATAGATTGTTGATATTCATATAATAATCCTTCAGAATAACTTTCCCCTGGAAGTATATTTAAAATATCCGGTATCATAAAGCGTTTTCCTCCATTCTGTTTATGTTTTCTTGTTTTATAATAATAATTCCGGTTCAATTCGCTTAATATGAGATTCCAGCGTCGTACGATCTACGAGCGCCGGAACAACTCCCTGTCTGGAAATGCAGAAGCCTGCGGCATAATTGGCGATTCGGATGGATTTTTCTAAGGAACATCCATCCGTCAGGCAGGATGCCAGGCAGGAAATGAATGCATCGGCACCTCCGGTGGTATCAATTGCGGTAAAGTCAGCCGCAGGAAAGTATCTGGCGGTGTCCTCTGTTTTTAAATAGCATCCCCGGGAGCCGAGAGTGATGATGATATTTGGAATTCCCTGGCGGAAAAAGTATTCTGCCTGTTCTTCTATGGTACTGCATTCTGGCGGACTGAGAAGAGAGGCTTCATACTTATTGGGGATGAAAAAGTCAATACAGGAACACAATTCTTCCGGCATGGTTTTGATAACAGTAGGCTTTAAAAAGGTTTTTGCACCATATTTTCGGGCGGTTTTGGCTGCTTCAAGGGTAGTCTCGTTCGTCAACTCGGTGGAAATGAGGCAGCATCCGGCATTTTTGAATAAATGCTGACGCTGCTGAATACAGGCAGGCGTCAGATTGATGTTGGCTCCTGCGAGGACACTGATTGCACTTTCGCCGCTTTCCTCGATATAAATATATGCTTTTCCGGTAGGAAAATTGGGATTGCGTCGAATTCCCTGTGTGATTACGTGCTCTTTTTCCAACAGATCAAATATCATATTGGAATCAATATCATTGCCGATTTCTCCGATCAGAGAGACCTCTCGCCCAAGCTTTGCTGCACCGACCGCCTGATTGGCGCCTTTACCACCAAGGGAAAAAGCAGAGTCCAGTATTCTGGTTGCTTTCCCTGTCTGCGGAAGAGAATCTACCTTAAATGTCAGGTCTGTGTTGATACTTCCTACGACAACAATCTTTTTGGAGCGAAGGAAAAACGGCACATACAGGCTGTCTTCTGTATCGAGGGAACAATCTCCGGAAAAAGAAAAGATTTCCTCTGTATTCGGAATTTTTTCACATTTCTGCACAATTGCTTTTCCGATGTGGTAACCAAATTCCTTATATGGAATGCTGATGCTGGAAATGTGCGGGTAGGAAATGGCTTCTCTGACCTCATCCTTCAGGCTGAGAACAGACAGATCGGAAGGAATGGAATAATGGAGTCTGTCCATATGTTCGTATAGAGTTAAGGATGAGGAAAAATGGGAGCTTACCACTCCGGAAAATTTATGCCCCAGGAGTTCTGTGAGATAGTCCGGATTTTTGATGGAAATCTCCATGGAATCATGGTATGGAATATGGTTATCAAACAGGCATTTCCGGAATCCTTCCAGAACCATCATGGAACGTGTGCTGTCCGGTTTGAGCAGGCATGCAATTTTTGTATGTTTGTAATCAATCAGCTTCTGAGTAAGCAGATATCCCATTTCTTCATAATTGATTTTGTAGGAATGAGGGTTGTCTTTTTCCATAACAGAAATAAACGGTATATTCTGATCAGTCAGATAATGTTCCAGTTGATGGCTTTCGGCATTGACAGGTTCCCAGATTACTCCGTCCACATGCTTCTGGGCAAGAGCATTGATGTGTTTCAGTTCCAGATCCGGGCGGTTCTGGCTGTCGAAGAGAAGGATGCTGTAATTATATTCGGCTGCCGCCTCGGCAATGCCTGCGAGCATGGAATTGGTGCGAGGCATATTAGAGAGAACGACTCCCAGTATGAAGGTTTTGGCAGTGGAAAGATTTTTTACCATGCCATAGGGGGTGTAATTATACTCTTTTACAATCTCCAGAACTTTGTTGCGGGTTTCGGCAGCGATGTTCTGGTCTTTATTATTCACGATTTTTGAAACGGTAGAAATAGAGACGCCCGCCAAAGCAGCAATTTCTTTGATCGTCATAAGGAACCTCTTTCTTTGAATTTTTTTTTATTATGTGATAAAAATACTCGATTGTCAATAAAGAAAGCGATGATTATATAAAAAATATACAAAAAAACATTTTAAAAAATAGTTTTATTAAACAAAAATAAAAAACAGTGTTGACAAAAAGAAAAGTATATCATACAATGTATTCACGAAGAAAACATTTGAGGAAAACATTTTCTCAGAAAGGCGTAGCAAAAACATATTTCATTGTAAAAGGAGGAAAACTATGAACACAAGAAAAATGTTGGCATTAGGTTTAGCTGGAGTTATGGCTGCATCTGTAGCAGTTCCTGTTGCAGCAGAGGAGAGAGAAAAAATTACCATCTCCAGTTATGTATCCGATGCAAATCAGATTGAAGTAAGAGAAAAATATTTTGATGATGCGCTCAGAGAAGCGTTTCCGGATGTGGATTTTGAATTTAAAATTTACGCTGATAAGCAGCAGCTTCAGGTAGAAGTTGCCGGAGGCGGCGGACCTGATATTCTTGATCTTGACGGACCGGCCGATGCAGTACAGTTTGCAAAGTCAGATCGTATCCTTCCGTTGGATGAGTATTCCGAAAAATACGGATGGAAAGATTTATTCTATGATTGGGCATATAACAGTTCTATGTATAATGATCAGCTTTATTCTCTTCCGAACGGATTTGAGGGTATGTTGATCTGGTACAACATGGATGTTTTAGAGGCTAACGGATGGGAGATTCCTCAGACTCTTGATGAGTTAAATGAACTTATGCCGAAGATGGTTGAGGCAGGCATCATGCCGATTGCTTTTGGTAATGGTGACTATCAGGGTGCTATTGACTGGCATTATTCAACTATTCTCAGCTGTTATGGAGGACCGGAAACAATCAAGTCTATTATGGATGGAGAAGATTCCTTTGCAACAAATGAGGATATAAGAAATGCTATGCAGCTCATGATCGACTGGTGGCAGAACGGATACATTACTGAAAAGAATTCTATGGCGGTGACAATGAGTGATGCAATGACATTCTTTGCAAGTGGAAAGGCTGCAATGATGATTACCGGAACATGGACTCTTGGTGATTTGACAGTGACTTATCCAGATGTAAACTGGAAAGCTTGTCTGCTTCCGACCGATGGCGTTCATAAGGATATTTTCCCATTAGCTACAGCAGGCGGATACGCAATTAATGCAAAATGTGAAAATCCGGATCTTGCAGCAGAAGTATTGAATTATCTCTTTACATCAGAGGAAAGACATTATGCTCATGTAAACGAGGCAGGCGGACAGCCTTATCCTTTAAAGAGCTTTGATGTAGCGAAACTGCAGGGACTTTCTGAAAGTGCAATGGATATGTATCAGATTATGGATGATGCAATGAGCGAAAACAGAATCGGATACTGCTCATGGACATTCTTCCCGGCAGAAATGAGAGCATATATGAATGAAAATACAGATTCTCTGTACCTGGATGCATTATCACTGGATGAATATCTTGAAAAATGTCAGACCTATATTGATGCAGCAATTGAAGACGGATCCATGCCGGTTCTTCCGTAAACTGCAGCTGGTAAATTGAGAAAAGTGTAATGTAAGATAAAGGAAATGTCACACGATTCTTTCCATATTAAACGATATAGGGAAAAGAATTGTGTGGCATTTCTTTTGCAAACATGAACATCGTACAGAGGTGATGATATGAAAACGAAAAAAAGAAACATGGTTCCTTACTTTTTTATACTTCCGGCCTTTCTTATCCATGTATGTATTGTGGCAATTCCATCATTGAGTACATTTGTAATGTCTTTGTATGACTGGAATGGACTTGGAAATGGAAAGTTTATAGGTCTGGATAACTTTATCGAAATTTTTCAGGATCCGATTGTTAAAAAAGCAATCTGGCATAATATTCAGTGGCTGCTGATTTTTATTACCATTCCGCTGATCCTTGGTTTTACAGCAGCGATTCTGATCAGCAGTCTGCATCGGAGTCAGATGCTTTTCCGTACAATTTATTTCATTCCGTATGTAATTTCGGCAGCAGTAGCCGGACGTATCTGGATGGCTTACATGAATCCATATTATGGCCTGAATAATTTCTTTGCAAAAATCGGACTGGAAAGTCTGTCGAAAATGCAGTGGCTTGGAAATCCGAAAATATCACTGTTTTCTGTTGCATTTGTAGACAACTGGCACTGGTGGGGATTTATTATGGTGTTGTTTCTTGGAGCATTGCAGCAGATTGATCCGACTTTGTATGAAGCGGCAAGAGTTGATGGAGCCAACAGATTTCAGGAATTGTGGCATGTTTCCATCCCTGGAATACGTCCGACAATTGCATTTGTGTTAATCATGACAATTATGTGGTCATTCCTGACCTTTGATTATGTATATGTTATGACAAAGGGCGGACCTGCATATTCCACAGAAATTCTGGCTACCTATATTTATGGAAATGCTTTCGTGAAATACAGAGCCGGATATGCGAATGCGTTATGTGTGGTTCAGAGTGTAATCTGTATTTTTATTTATTTCTTCCAGAAATGGGTAAGCAAAAAAGGAGGCCTTGAGGATGACTAAAAAAAGAATGACAGGGAAAGGAATCCTGTTTGGTTTTTTAAAATGGTTTTTTCTGATTGGAATGGCTGCATTTGCTGCAGTTCCCCTGATTCAAGTGTTATTGAACTCTTTTCGCTCTGATGCGGAATGTAAAACAATGCCAATTGGTTTTCCGGACCAGTGGACATTGGATAACTGGTCGGAAACATGGAAGATTGGTGGATATGCGACCGCATATTTCAACAGTATTTTTACTGCAGCAGTTGTAATTGTATTGGTATTAACAGTGACAGGTCTTGGCGCTTATGCGATCAGTAAACTTGAATTTAAAGGACGGGAATTCTTTAATGCATATTTCTTTGTGGCAATTTCTCTTCCTGGATTTTTGTATATTGTACCGGATTATTTTGCCATGAATTCCATTGGTCTTGTAGACACAAGATGGTCATTGATCATTATTTACACTGCAACGAATATTCCGTTTAATATGCTTCTTTTAAAGACGTTTTTGAGTGGGATTCCCCGCGAACTGGAGGAGGCAGCCAAAATTGACGGGTGTAATGAACTGAATAGTTTTCTGAAGATTACACTTCCTCTTGCAAAACCTATGTTTCTGACGATTGCTATTCTGGTATTTGTAAATGTATGGAATGAGTTTCTTTGGTCCAATACTTTTATTTCTTCTGATGCATTGAAACTGGTTGCCACTCGATTTGTGAAATTTACAGGTGAGCATTCTTCCAATATGGCGCGTATCTACACGGCAAGCTGTATTACAATTGCTCCGATTATTATTTTGTATCTGTTCTTCAGCCGTAAATTTATTGAAGGTATGACCAGCGGAAGCGTGAAAGGGTGAGATTTGCTGCCTGCTGGAAAAATATGATATTTTGGTATAAAATAGTACAAAATCAACCGAAAGGAGGAGGCGATATGAAAAAAATCCTGATTATCGGAAGCCTGAACATGGATATGGTAATAGGAATGAGACATATGCCTGTAGTAGGAGAAACAGTTCTGGGAGAAAATCCTTCTTATATACCCGGAGGAAAGGGAGCCAATCAGGCGTATACAGCCGGAAGCCTGGGCGGAAATGCAGCAATGCTGGGATGTCTGGGAAATGACAGCCATGGCAGGGCTTTGCTGGATAATATGAAAAAAAGCGGCATTGACTGTTCCGGACTTTCCCAGTTGGAAGAATATCCGACAGGAATGGCTGTAATCTATGTCAATGAGGAGGGCAACAATTCGATTGTTGTCATTGCAGGTGCCAACAGGGCCTGCGATGTGGAATACCTGAAAGCACATGATGAAATGATCCGTGAGAGCGATTATGTGATTTTTCAGATGGAAATTCCTTATGAGGCAGTGTTTTACGGAATCCGGAGGGCAAAGGAACTGGGCAAGACCGTGATTCTGAATCCGGCACCGGCACCGGATGAACTGCCGGATGATATTCTTGCAAAAGTGGATTATCTTACACCGAATGAAACAGAAATTGCGAAAATCACCGGAAAAACCGAGGAAACGCTGGAAAGTATCCAGGCAGGTGCAGAAGAACTGCTTGGAAAAGGCGTGAAAAATATTTTGGTAACACTGGGAAGCCAGGGCGCAATGCTTGTAAATGAAGAAGGCGTACAGCAGTATCCCACAAGAAAGGTGGAGGCTGTGGATACTACGGCAGCAGGGGATTGCTTTAATGCAGCTTTTGTGGTAGGACTGTCTGAGGGAATGAGTAATGCAGAGGCCATCCGGTTTGCAAACACGGCTTCGTCCATTGCTGTGACGCGGAAGGGCGCGCAGAGCTCCATACCGACCCGTGAAGAAGTGGATGAAGTCATGTGCAGGGAGAACAAATAAAGCATGCAATCAGACATAAAGAAAAAAGCATGCAATCAGACATAAAGAGAGAAGCATGCATTCAGGCATAAAGAAAAAAAGTATGCAGTCAGACATAAAAAGAAAAACATGAAGTCAATTATAAAAGAAATACAGTCATGCATAGGAGGAACAATAAAAGATGAAGCAGGAATACATCGAGAATATATATGCCGGCTGGCTGGCAAAAATCATAGGAATCCGTCTTGGTGCTCCCATTGAAGGATGGACCTATGAAAAGATAAAAAACATGTACGGTGACCTGCGGGATTATCCGGTGGATTATCATGAATTTGCAGCGGATGATGACAGCAACGGACCGCTGTTTTTCCTGAGAGCGCTGGAAGAAGGCAGGCATGGATTTGACCTTGAGGCGCAGGATGTTGCCGAGGCACTTTTGAATTATGCACCGTTTGAGCATGGGTTTTTCTGGTGGGGTGGTTATGGTATCTCCACAGAGCATACCGCATACCTGAATCTGCGTAATGGAATTACCGCTCCGAGAAGCGGAAGCATTGAGCAGAACGGCTATGCAACGGCGGAGCAGATCGGCGGTCAGATTTTTATTGATACATGGGGGCTGGTAACACCGGGAAATCCGGATCTGGCTGCAAAATATGCTGAAAAAGCTGCCAGCGTCACTCATGGCGGCAATGGAATTTATGGAGGAATTTTTGTCGCCGTATGTATCAGTTATGCTTTTGAAGAAAAAGATATCCGGAAAATCATTGAAAAAGGCCTTTCCTATATTCCGGAGGATTGCGAATATGCCCGTGTGGTGAGAGCCGTGATGGCATTTCATGAGAAGCATCCGGAAAACTGGAGAGACTGCTTCCAGTATATTTATGAAAATTTTGGTTATGACAAATATCCCGGAAACTGCCATATCATTCCCAATATTGCCGTCATGATTCTCGGACTTCTCTATGGAGAAGGAGATTTTTCCGATACCCTGAATATCACAAATATGTGCGGCTGGGATACGGACTGTAATGTAGGAAATGTGGCAACGATTATGGGTGTGAGAAACGGTCTGGCAGGAATTAAATATGATAAATGGAGAAAACCGATCAACGATTTTCTGGCATGCTCCAGTGTGGTCGGTTCCATGAACATTATGGATATCCCTTATGGCGCTTCTTATATCGCAAAACTGGCATATGCGGTAGCAGGTGAGGAAATGCCGGAACCGTGGAAAACCATTACGGAAGAACGAATTGACAGCTGTCATTTTGAATATCCGGGTTCTACACATGCAATTCGTGTTCGTACGGAAAGCTTCGGCAATGCCCGTACCGGTTATGAGACAGCTGTTATGAATACGGACGAATCTGCAGCGACAGGTATCCGTTCCCTGAAAGTACTGGCAAAAATGGTGACTGGCGGAGATGCTGTTTATGCATATCGCAAAACGTATTATCGCCCGGAAGATTTCCATGACAGTCGTTATGACCCATGTTTTTCCCCGCTGATCTATCCGGGTCAGACTCTGCATGCAAGTGTCTGCATACCAGAGTACAGCCAGGACGCGCTGATCAGCCTTTATGTCCGTGACGCGCATACCGGAAAGGTTTATGAAAGTGAAAAAACTGCTGTGAAAAAGGGAGAATGGAATACAATTTCTTTCGAAATCCCTTCGCTGGAGGGGGCACTTCTGGACGAAATGGGCGTCTGCTCACGTATCATGGGAACCCATACAGAAGTTTTTGATTATGTGGTACTTCTGGATGATCTGTATGCAGACGGAAATCCGGACTATACTCTGGACTTTTCTGCAGAAACCGCAGAAGTATGGCCGGGGCTTCACCGGGAAATCAGCCAGATGACCAAACTGAAAGGGCTGATGTATCTTGAGGATGGACAGCTTCATCTCTCCTGCTCCGATTTTGCGGAAGCCTATACGGGAAGACATGACTGGAAGGATTACGGGGCAGAATTTACATTTACCCCTCTTACAGGAGAACACCATATGGTAAATGTCCGCGTGCAGGGAGCCATTCGTTCTTATGCTTTTGGACTTCTTCCGGATGGAAAAGCCGCACTGCTGAAGAACGATAACGGATACCGTGTCCTTACGGAAAAACCATTCAACTGGAAATCCGGTGAGGAGTATACGGTGAAAATCACTGTAAAAGGAAATGCCCTGAAAGCAGAAATCGGAGACTGTGTCCTGGAAGCCTGTGATGAAGAGCATCCGTATCTGAGAGGTTCTGTCGGTGTATCCATGATGAAAGGCAGCCATGATAAATACCGCAGAATTAAAATCACGAAAGAATAGGCATACAGGAGAAGTCGATGAAATCAGGCAGTACAGAATTGAGACATAAATCTTTTTGTGATGACAGGCAAATGGTAACTAGTATAACCCGCGATAAATAACCTTATGTTTCGTTGGTCTGCTTTCCCGATAGCACAGTTGTAAAAGCCTCAGCGTAGCCCGCTACGCCTGCGTTTTTACAACTGCACTCTCGAAAAAGCATCCTCACCGAAACAATAAGGCATTTATCGTGGCTTATACTAGCATTAAAAACAGAATTACAGAAATCAGACAAATGGTTTCCTGAAGATGAAAATACTTCGGGAAACCATTTGTTATTTATTCTGCATAATTGTCCAAAAAGACAAAAAAAGGTTTTAAAAATTGTATGATTTCCAGATTTTTCTGAATACCTGCTTTTTCATTGATTATGAAAAACAGATGTGGTATTTTATTTAAAGAGTTTCATAAATTAACACTTTATTGCGGGAAAGGTCAATGGAGACATCAGGGGGTTCCATTGACCTATTTTATAAAGAAAGGAAGTAAAACTGAATGAGAAAAATCGGTGTAAAAGAGATTGAAGATATGGCAGTAGGTGCTGCTGTACTTGGAACCGGCGGAGGCGGAGATCCTTATATCGGAAAGCTAATGGCAATTCAGGCGATCAAAGAGTGCGGCGAAGTGGAAATGATTACTCCGGAGGAGGTTCCGGATGATGCGATTGTGGTCCCTTCTTCTATGATGGGGGCACCTACCATTCTGGTGGAAAAAATCCCGAACGGAAGTGAGCCGTTCCGGACTTTTGATGCACTGGAAAAACTGAGAGGTATGAAAGTATATGCGACCATGTCCATCGAAGCGGGCGGACTGAACTCGATGATTCCATTTGTTCTTGCAGCCAGAAGAAGGCTTCCGATTGTAGATGCGGATTCCATGGGACGTGCATTTCCGGAGCTGCAGATGACAACCTTCCATCTGCATGGCGTGACCTGCGCACCGATGGTTCTCAGTGATGAAAAAGGAAATACCGTTTCCATGGATACTATTGGAAATAAATGGACGGAGGACATTGCCAGAGCGGCAACTGCGGTCATGGGCGGTTCCACATTCATGGCATCTTATGCCATTGACGGAAAGACTCTGAAAAAAGCCTGTGTTCCGTATACAGCTTCGAAATGTGAGCAGATCGGACGTGCGATCCGTGAAGCAAAAGAACGGAATATCAGCCCTGTTGAGGCTGTTCTGGAAGTGATGGGAGGCTTTGAATTATTCCGCGGAAAAGTGGTGGATGTAGCCAGAAAGACGGATGGCGCTTTTGTGCGCGGTACTGCAGTACTGGAAGGAATTCTGGATTATAAGGATCAGACCTGTGAGATCTGTTTCCAGAATGAAAATATTATCGCGAAGGTTGGAGAGGAAGTGCTTGCAACAGCACCGGATCTGATCATCAATCTGGATACGGAGACGGGTCTTCCGGTTACTACGGAGGGACTGAAATATGGTGCCAGAACAGTCCTGATTTCTGCGCCCTGCAGCCCGCAGTGGAGAACTCCTAAGGGACTCGAAACAGTTGGTCCCAGATATTTCGGGTACGATGTGGACTATGTGCCGGTGGAAGAACGCGTAAGCAGAAGAAAGGAAATGAAGTAGGATGAAGAACTGGAGAATCGGAATTGATGTAGGCGGTACAAATACAGATGCAGTAGTCATTGATGAAAAATTAAATCTGATTGCCGGTGTAAAAAATCCGACAACAGATGATGTTATGACAGGAATTGAGCAGGCCATGCATCGGGTGCTCGCCATGCCCGGAGTAGATAAAGAGAAGATTGGTTATGCCATGCTGGGAACTACACATTGTACCAATGCGATTGTGGAAAGAAAACGTCTGAACAAGGTGGCGGTTCTTCGTATCGGTGCACCGGCGGCAGTAGCGATCCCTCCGATGGCAGACTGGCCGGAGGACCTGAAGGAGGCGATGGATGTCAAATACTACCTTGTCGGCGGCGGAAACGAATTTGACGGACGTGAGATTGCACCTCTGGATGAGGAGAAAATTCTGGAATGCGCAGAAGATATGAAAACAAACGGAGTCGAGTCTGTTGCAGTTATTGCAGTATATTCTCCGGTTTCCGACAAGCATGAAAAACGTGCCGGAGAGCTGCTCCGGAGCGTCCTGCCGGAAAGTGTTTCCATTACTTTTTCCAATGAGATCGGATCGGTCGGACTTCTGGAAAGAGAAAACGCTTCCATTTTGAATGCAGCCTTAAGAGATGTGGCAAAAGTAACGGCAGAAAGTTTTGTGGCTGCACTGGAGGAAGAAAACATAAAGGATGCGGAAGTTTATCTGGGACAGAATGACGGTACTCTCATGAGCGTGGAATATGCGAAGAAATACCCGATCCTTACCATCGCTTGCGGTCCGACAGATTCTATCCGTGGTGCGGCTTTCCTGACAGAGATGAAAGAAGCAATTGTGGTGGATATCGGCGGAACGACCACCGATGTGGGAGTGCTGACCAATGGTTTCCCGAGGGAATCTATGGTTGCTGTTGAAATCGGAAAGGTAAGAACGAATTTCCGTATGCCGGATATTATTTCCATAGGTCTTGGCGGCGGATCGATTGTCCGTGAAAAGGAAAACGGGGAAGTGACGGTAGGACCTGATTCCGTAGGATTCAGGGTAACCGAAAAAGCGCTGTGCTTCGGCGGAGATACTCTGACAGCAACGGACATTGTGGTTGCTCTCGGAATGGCTGAAGGAGTAGGTGATCCGGACAAAGTGTCTCATCTGCCGAAAGAAATGCTGGATAAGGCATATGCAAAGATTAAGGAAAGCGTGGAGGAAGCCGTAGACCGTATGAAGACCAGTGCGGGAGACGTGGACGTGATTCTCGTCGGCGGAGGCTCTATTCTGATCGGAGATGATCTGGAAGGTGCTGCCCATGTATATAAACCGGAAAACTTCGGCGTGGCAAATGCCATCGGTTCGGCCATCGGCCAGGTGTCCGGACAGATTGAAAAGGTATTTTCCATGGAACACACGCCGAGACTGGAAGCAATTGATATAGCGAAGAATATGGCGAAAGAGGAAGCGATTCAGGCAGGAGCACAGCCGGATTCCGTAGAGATCATTGATGTGGAAGATGTGCCTATGGCTTATCTTGGCGATGCTGTGAGAATCCGTGTAAAAGCAGTGGGAGATTTAAAACTGTTATAAAAAAGTTTTAAATAAATATGTCAAACAAATTAAGGAGATGAAGATTATGAAAGAGACGAATGAAAAAGTGGCAACCACGATACTGGATGATTATGAAAACCGTCCTGTGCCTCCGGAGAAATGTTTTGGCTGGTATCAGCAGGGAGCTGTATGGCTTGGATGCGGTTTCTGTCTTGCTGCTTTTTCTCTGGGCGGTCAGCTGGCAGAAGGTCTTGGATTTGGCAAAGCATGTATTGCTCTTCTTCTGGGCTGTGTGATCCTGACAATTATGTCTGCTGCAATCGGTGCGATTGGTGCGACCACTCATCTGTCCAGCTCTGTGACATCCCGATTCACGTTTGGTATCGGCGGAGCAAAGATTTTTGGTCTGATCTGTGCAGTATCGCTGTTCGGATGGTTCGGTTATCAGTGTTCCTTCTTTGGACAGAGTGCAGTGGCAGTTGTAAAAATGGCAGCAGGTGTCAGCCCGAATGAATCAGTTCTTACGGTAATCGGCGGTCTTGCAATGATGATCACTGCGATTATCGGATACCGCGGAATCAAGATGCTGTCAAATTTCGGTGTACCGATGCTGTTCCTTCTCGTTATCGCAGCTGTAATTAAAACACTGACACAGATTTCGTTTGGAGACATTGTGTCAAGCGGTCCTGTCGGAACTTCCATCACTCTTGGAAGCGGAATCGTGCTGGTAGTTGGTTCTTTTGCTGTCGGCGCAAGTATGATCCCGGACTTTTCCAGATACAGCAAAACTGTGAAGGATTCTAATATCGGATGTTTCCTTGGCTATGGTATCGGTTATTTCCTGATCGTTTTCATGGGTATGATTTTTACCTACGCATTTTCCGAAAATAACTTCACCAATATCCTGATCAACAAACTTGGCTTTGGATATATTGCAGCTTTTGTACTGATCGTTGCAACATGGACGACTAATGATAATAACCTGTATCAGTCTGTACTTGGTATCAGCAATGCGATCGATGGTGTTGTAAAAGTTCCGCGAGTTGCACTGACAGTTGTAGTCGGAATTATTTCCACCGCATTTGGTGCTCTGGGTGTTGTTAATATTTTTGTTCCGTTCTTATGCTTCCTGGGCGTGGTAATTCCTCCGCTTGCTGCAGTTATTATTGCAGATTACTATTTCTTTAACAAAAATAACTATGATTATGCTAAAATAGATAAGCAGCCGAGTTTTTATGTAAATAACTGTATTGCAGCATTGATCGGAATCCTGATCGGATGCACAATGAACGCAGCACCGTATGGCTTCCAGGTGCCGTTCATGATGAGTCTGGCAACAAAGATTCCGTCTTCTCTGATTGCAATGTCGGCAAGTATTGTTGCATGTATCGTTGTGAACAAGGTTCACCCTGTGAAAAAATAAGGTTAATTTATGAGTGTATTTGTTTCTGATATTCTGAAGCTCCCTGTTATGCAGGGAGCAGAATTATTAGGCGGGAAAAGCGCGCTTTCCAAAATTGTATCTGCAGTAACGGTTCTGGAGTATGCGGCTCCGGAGATTCTCCATGAGGTATTTCGCGGAAAGGATTATTATCGGAATGAGATCGGTCTGACCGGTTTCTGCAACAATCCGGAAGACGTGGAGCTTCAGGTGGCCTGCATCCGCAAAATGGCTGCTGAGGGAGAAGTGGGACTGATTCTTTTTTATGTGGGAAGTTTTATGCCGGAAGTGGATCCGAAACTGATCGCTGCAGCAGATGAGTCAGATTTTGCCCTGATCTGTATGCCGCGGAAAAACATGTCCCTTCGATATTCGGATGTGATCTATGAGATCATGGAACTGATCTTCAAAGATCAGGGAGCGCAGCATTCGTTCGTATATGATATTCTGGATTATGTTGCCGGACTGAAAAAAGACCAGAGAAATCTGTATACAGTTTTGAGTATGCTGAAAGATGAACTGACAGCCAGTCTGGTCTTGACGGATGCGTCCCATAATGTTCTGTATCATATGAACTGGAGGGATACAAAGGCGGATTATCGCTTTTCACTGGAGGATGATTTTCTTCCTGTGGCAGACGGGATTCCCATACGCTACGAGGCGGACCCCAGTTACTGGATATACCGGCTTCTGATCAGGGATAAAAGGAATACAGGAACAGAGTTATTTATTTTCCGCAAAAACGAAACACTGGAAGAAGAGCAGAGAAGCCAGGCTGCGGAACTTGTCCGTCTGGCAGTCAGTATCTGGGATGACAGGCAGGGAGAAGAGGTTATTGCGGAACTGATCCGCGCAATTCTGAATGATGAACCTGCCAAAATGCGCAGGCTGGCAAATCTTTTTCAGGTCGACGTAAAAGCAATCACTTCTATGTGGGTTCTGCACAAAGATGATGACCGTTTTTCGGAAAAAGATGTAAAAGAATTGAAGGATATTATTTCGCAATATACAAATGTGATTGCGGAAGATTATTATGAAAATGATTATGTGATTTTTTCCGGAAATCTGAATTACCGGGATGAACAGGAACTGCGGCAGGGATTAACAGAGAGCGGGATTCTGAAAAAAAGCGGGATTGCATCAGTCTACTGCGGCAATCTGGAAAATACGGTATCGGCAAAATCCGCATATGGGATGATCTGCAAAAATATTCGTGAAGCCTGCCATGTGTTTGGTAACAGGAGTCTGTATACGCTGAATGATATTTCCTATATTGAAGAATGCAAATCTGTGATGGAACAGGGAGAGAAGCATCTGGAACAGATTCTGGAACCGATTCAGTGTCTGGAGGAATGCAGACAGAAGGAATTCCTGGAAACACTGGCCGTATATCTTCTGGATGCGGAAATGAGCGTGCAGCGTACAGGAGAACTGATGTATCTTCACAAAAATACAGTGAAATACCGGCTCCAGAGGATTGCGGAGCTTACCGGTATCCGCCCCGGCGAAATGCCCGGAACCATCCGGCTGTATAAAGCGGTGGTTGTAAAACGCCTGCTTGACCGATGAGTGGCGGTCAGTGCCGGTCAGGTGTGGAATAACAGGGAGCATAACGGGCGGAAATGCAATAACAGCTGAATAACAGTTAAAAGAATGAAAAGAAGGCGTTCTTGGAGCCGTGCGCGGCTTTGGGAACACCTTCTTTTTATTCTTCTGACTGTTTTATTTCATTCGGTTTATGCTTGTATCCCGCATTTGGAATCCTGCATTTTGTATTCTGCAGTCTATACGCTATGGTTTATAAGAAATTGCGGTATTGCTCGGGACGGCGGTCGCGCAGATACGGACTGCTGGTTCTGGCCTGTGTGATTGCATCCAGATCAAGAACACCATACAGAGTTGCCTCTTTTTCTTCTTTTATGTGTTCCAGAATCTGTCCGCGGGGACCGCAGATAATGCTGTATCCGCCCATATAGAGGTCATCACCTTCCTGCCCGAAACGGTTGACCGCGCAGACATAGCAGGTGTTTTCCAGGGCACGCTGGGGCATGTTCAGATGCCAGATATCCATATCCTGAATGCACCATGCAGACGGACAGAAAATGATCTCAGCGCCTTTGCAGGTCAGGATTCTTGCCACTTCCGGGAACCCTGCATCATAGCAGATCATAATTCCGATACGTCCGTAACGGGTATTGAATACCGGGTAATCTTCTCCATTGCGGAAATAGAAACGTTCCAGTGCCCAGAGATGGTTTTTGTCATAAGCGCCCTCTACATTTCCTTCATCGTTAATGAGAACAGCGCTGTTGAAAAGAACGCCCGGAAGTTCCGGTTTGTAAAGTGCGATCGGAGCAATGATATATACTTTTTTTTCTCTTGCAACTGCCTGAAGAGCCTGAATGGTCGGGCCATCGATGTATTCGCCCATGGACGGGAATTTTGTTCCCAGGATACCCAGATTGTATCCGGTGGAAAAGAGCTCGGGCAGGCAGATGATCTGTGCGCCGTTATCAGCGGCTTCTTCAATCATGGGAATTGCTTTTCGGGTACTTGCCTGTGTGTCGCCCATAATACTCTGAAACTGAATTAAAGCTACCTTTACTGTACGTTTCATAGTAGTACCTCCTCATATGCTGATAGAGCCGGTTTACAGAGGGTCAGACCTGTGATATACCGACGCTACGAGTATAACAGAAAACCGGAGAAAAGTAGATAGTTTAAAGCGACAAAATATCGGGAAAATACTTGGACAAAGGGACAATCAAAAAAGACAGCCAATCCATGCTTGCGTAATTTCGGGCAACGATTTACTATGTAAGTATAGAATAATCGTAACTGTTGAGACGCCGCTGTCTGTGAATGTATCGGACAGATACGAATAATCTTAACAGGTACACAGGAGGAAGACATGAACACGTCAGAACGCTTATTAGCTACGCTGAATTTTGAAAAGCCGGAGGACAGAGGGGCATTTGCGGAGACTTTTTTTCCGTGGACCCTGACCGTGGAACGATGGCTGAAGGAGGGGATTCCGGAGAAATTTACAGCGGATTACTTATACCCTCAGGCGAAGGACCGGAGCAGGAGATATTTTAATGATCTGATGACAGATCCGGTTTATGAGTATGAACAGTTTCTGGGGCTGGACGGGGTAAAGAGAATGTCTTTTCGTATTCCGTTCAAATGTTTTGATGAGCAGATACTGGAGGATACACCGGAATTTACTCTGAAGCTGGACGAAGACGGATGGCAGAGGAAATATTATAAGACAAGAGATCTGGTTCAGGAAATAAAGCCGGTGATCGTGGAAGAGGAGGACTGGCCGCTTCTGAAGGAGCGGATAGAGTCCGAACTGGAGCATTACTGCAGTGATGAAAAGCTCCGGGAGATATACGGGAAATATACAGACGGGCACAGGAATGGGGAATTCTCCATTCGCTTCCGGGCTTCCGGATTTTTCTGGACGGCAAGAGAGCTTCTTGGTGTGGAAGAGCACCTGATCGCCTTTTATGAAATGCCGGAACTGCTGCATGAGATCAATGATTTTATTCTGGAAAAATATCTGGAGTATTTTGATAAAATTTTCAGTCTGATCCAGCCGGAAGTGATTTTATTTGAGGAAGATTTAAGTGGAGTAAACGGACCGATGATCTCGCCGGAGATGTTTGACGAATTTATCGGGTCCTATTATAAAAAACTGATCCCGTTTCTGAAGGGAAAAGGCGTAAAAAATGTATTTGTGGATACAGATGGCGATTTCAGACAGCTGATTCCAAATATGCTTGCAGCAGGTGTGGATGGCTTTCTGCCTGTGGATGTGAATGCCGGGATGGACATCGTGGAAGTGAGAAAACAGTTTCCCGGAGTAAAACTGATCGGAGGCTTTAATAAGCTTGCCATTGCAGATGGAAAGGAAGCTGTCGATAAAGAGTTTGAGCGGCTTATGCCTGTCATCTGTCAGGGCGGGTATATCCCCGGAGCGGATCATCAGGTGGCGCCGGCCACATCCCTGGAGAATTACCGGTATTACCTGGAGTGTCTGAAAGAAGCGATGAAAGATGCGGGTATTGATGCGCAGCAGATGGAATGAAGCATAGAAATATAAAGGTTTCAGCAGCACAAAGTGCGGAGAAATTTGTATATCAGAGGGGCAAAAGTATCTTTTGTCCCCATCATCATGAGGATATGGAATTCGAAATCAGATAAGATATCGATAAAGAAAAGACCTGTATCAGCAGGTAAAATACTATTTACCAACAGGAGGAACAGATCATGAAGTACGATTTTACATCAATCATAGACCGCCGCGGAAAAGATGCCATTGCGATTGACAGACTTGGCGGAGGCGGGATGGCGCCGGACATCCCGAAAGAAGGCTTTGACGCAATCCCCATGTGGGTGGCGGACATGAATTTCCCTACGGTGCCTACGATTCAGGAGAGTATCATAGAACGTGTGAAGCATCCGATGTATGGATATTTCGACCCGACGGACGAATACTATGATTCTATCATTCGCTGGCAGACAAAGAGAAACGGCGTAACAGGACTTACGAAAGAATGTATCGGATACGAAAACGGTGTTCTCGGAGGCGTGATATCTGCCCTGATGGCTTTTGCATCCCCGGGAGATGCAGTACTTCTTCACAGCCCGACCTATATTGGCTTTACCGGAAGTATTACCGGCAGGGGCTTTAAAATTGTCCATAGCCCGCTGAAACAGGATGAAAACGGGGTATGGCGGATGGATTTTGAAGATATGGATGCAAAAATAAAGGCAAACCATATCCATGCGGCTGTTTTCTGCAGTCCTCATAACCCGTGCGGCCGTGTATGGGAACGCTGGGAAATTGAAAAAGCTATGGAAGTGTACAGAGCCAATGAATGCGTGGTGATTTCGGATGAAATCTGGTCTGACATTATTCTGGAAGGGAATCATCACACTCCGACACAGTCCGTCAGTGAAGATGCAAGGAACCGTACCATTGCGCTTTATGCACCCAGCAAGACCTTTAATCTGGCAGGACTGATCGGCAGTTATCATATCATTTACAATCCGTATCTCCGTGACCGGGTGCGGGCGCAGTCGGGAAAATGCCATTATAATTCCATGAATGTACTTTCCATGCATGCTCTGATCGGTGCGTACAAACCGGAAGGCTATGAGTGGGTGGACGAGCTCTGTCAGGTATTGACGGGGAATATTAACTTTGCCTGTGATTATATTGCGGAGCATTTTGAAGGGGTGAAAGTAAGCCGGCCTCAGGGAACCTATATGCTGTTTCTGGACTGCTCCGAATGGTGTGAAGCGCATGGCAGAACCATCGATGAGGTGCAGAAAGCCGGATGGGATGCAGGGGTTGCATGGCAGGACGGCAGACCGTTCCATGGACCGTGTGCGATACGCATGAATCTTGCATTGCCGTTTTCACGGGTGAAAGAAGCGTTTGAACGTCTGGATAAATATGTATTCTGACAGATCATAATGAGCGGATTTTCCGGATGGAGGAAAGTCAGTATACTGGCGCCAGAGGGAGGCAGTGTCAAGTAATCTATGAAATACTGAGCCGGAAAAAACAGGATCAGAGAGAACGGAAGGAGGACGTATGAAAAATATTTTTGTATCAAGTACATTTCGGGATTTCCAGTATGAACGGGATTGTCTGCGGAACCAGGTGATTCCTGCCCTGAATGAAACGGCGCGGAAGTATGGGGAGTCTGTGGATTTTTGTGATCTGAGATGGGGCGTGGATACTACGGAGGAATACGAAAAAGCGGCCGAAAAAGTAATTTCGGTATGTCTGGATGAGATTGACCGTTCCCGTCCCTACATGCTGATCCTTTTGGGTGAACGATATGGTTTTGTGCCGGATCCGTCTGTTATTTCCCGCGAGGCCCGGAAGCGGAAACTGGAACTGGAAGAAATGGAAATCAGTGTGACACAGCTGGAAATCGAGTATGGTATTATGAATGATTCGAATACCTGTCGGCATACACTGATTTATTTTCGTGAGATCCGGGAAGTGCCCGGAAAGAAGCCTGACAGGGAATATCTTCCGGAAAATGAAGATTACCGGAGAAAGATGTCAGCTCTGAAAGAACGGCTGCTTCACCTTGGCGGAGCAGAAGTCCGCTTTTACCGTGTGGATTCGGACAAACTGGATGATCTTGATGAATTTGCCGGTATGGTTCAGCGGGATTTTCTTGATCTTCTGGAAGATGAGTGGAAAAGGATTTCTCTCATGAATGTGTTCGAAAAAGACAGTTATGCACAGTGGAGATTTCTGGAAGAAAAGGCGAAATATTTTTCTGCGGGAAGAGGATTTGCCGATCAGGTGATCGCGTGTCTGGAGGATGAAAAAGAGACGGATCCGGTAATGCTGACAGGAGAATCCGGAAGCGGAAAAACCACCTGCTTCAGCTATATCTGTTCTGAAATGAAAGAACGAAAATGGGATGTAATTCCTATGTTATGCGGGAACACTTCCCTGTCTGTAAGCCGGGAGGGACTCCTGAAATCTGTCGTCTGGCAGATGGAAAAACTGTTGGGAGAACCTCATTTGACAGAGGATCAGGCCGAAGGAAAAGAACATACCGGAGAAGGCACGGAGGAAAACAATCCGGACAGATACAGAAGGATGTTTATGCAGCGCCGTATAAAAAAACGGCTTTCAGAGCTCTGCACCATTTATGAAAAAACAGACAGGCATCTTCTGATTGCTTTTGATGGTCCTGATCAGTTATCGGATATGGAAAACCTGGAGGACTCCGGTCTGTTTCCGGATGAGAGCTATAGAAATGTCAGATGGCTGGTGACCGGTCCGGATACATTAAAAAAACCGGTATCTGTTCATGTGCTCTCCATGCCGGTTTTTGAGGATGAAGACAAAAATGCCGTGATTGAGGAAATTCTTGCCGGAAAAGGCAAGCAGCTTTCTTCTGTTGTGAAGACGGCAGTACTGGAAAAAAAGTCAGCCTCTAATCCCCTTTACCTTTATCTTCTCATCAATCGTATGTGTCTGATGAATGCCGGGGATTTTTCTTTTATTGGCAGACAGGGCGGCTCTATTGATGCGATCAATCAAAGGCAGCTGGAACTGGTGGGCGGTTACTCGGATAATCTGCCGGAAATGTCCCGGGAACTTCTGTTTACGGTTGCGGAAATGCTGGATTCGAAAATGCCGGGCTCAAAGATGATAGAACGATGTCTGCAATATACGGGAATCTCCAGATACGGACTGCGTCTGGCGGATCTGGAGGTTTTGCTGAAAGAGGATGGAGATCGTTTTGTACCTGTCAGATTTTTACAGATGGTGCATTTTATCAGTGAACTGTTTTTGCTGAGGAATGACGGAAGATACGATTTTATGCATCGTTCTCTTCGGGAAGGGATCTGCGGGGGGATTTCGGATAAAAAAGAAATACATCGCAGACTGGCATGCTATTTTCTTTTGCTGCCGGAACAGGATCCCATACGGCAGCAGGAAGTTCTGTATCATATGATCTGTGCCGGAATGACCCGAGAGGCTATGAATTATGCAGCCGGGATCGGGGAAAATACTGTGCAGGCCGGATACGCTGCGGAGACGATTTACTGTCAGTGCATGAAGGACCATGGGGCATGGGTGCTGAGTACGATGAATTCAGCTGGAAATGATCTGCAGAGTCTGGAGGATTTGTGCGGTTTCTGGAGTTTTCTGGAATGTGAGGTGTCAAAGCGTTTCAGGGATAACAGGGATGCGATGGAAATATGGCAGTCTGTTTTGGAAGAGGCGCTTCCTCTTCTGGAAAAGCTGGCAGAAGAACGGACGAAAAAGCCGGCAGAAGAACGGACGGAAAAACTGGCAGAAAGACCGGAGGAAAAAGAAAATTATGTAAATGGTTATTTATACCGGATTCTTTATCTTGCTTATGAACAGATGGGAAAAAACCTGGAACTGATAGAGAATGCGGAGAATTTTGGCCGGGCATATGAGTATTACAGGAAAGAAATCAGTATATGTGAGGCCCTTGCAGACCGGTATAAAAGCGCTCACCATTATTCGGAACTTGCGGTAGCTTATGATAATATGGGTTCCTTTCTGAATAGTATGGGAGATGATAATAACCGGGAAGATTCCCTGGAATTTCTGGAAAAGGCGGCTGCGATCAACAGGGAAATTGTACGGCAGGTTCCTGATGAAATCTATATCAGAAATCTTGCTCTGGCATGCGGGAAAATTGCAAGGATTCATCTTGAAAGGCGAAGAACTCAGGACATCGAACAGGCGATAAAGCTTCTCGGAGAAGCGGAAATGCTGATGAGAAGTCTGGTGGAAAAAAATCCGTCTCCGGAGAATCGTTTTGAACTGGCAGCAGCTCTTGGAGATCTGGGTGGTGTATACAGGATTTCGGGCGGAAGAAAAAACATAGAGACAGGAATCCGTCTTTATGAAGAAGCACTGCAGATGAATCAGGAGCTTTATACGGATCTTCATTCGGTCAGAAGTCTTGGGAATTTAGTGAATGTATATCTGGCGCTGGGAGAAACCTTTGAGAAAATGGAAGAACGGGTATATGACCAGTATGCATTATCCTGTTATAAAAAAGCACTTTCTTATGCAGAAAAAGCGGCACAGAGCAGCCGTCTGTCGAATGGTGTGAGAAAACAGATCAGTGTCTGTAATGCTGCGGCAGAACTCCTGGTAAAAACGGGAGAAGAAGAAAATATGAATCAGGCGCTTCAGTATCTGATGTATGCAGGTGAGCTGGCAGCGGAGCTTTATGAAAAAACAGGAACTTACATAAACAAAATTCTTGTCGGGGATGTTCTGTGCCGTACGGCAAAGGTATATGAGCTTCTTGGCACAAGGGAGAATCTGGAAGCAGCCCTGGAATTGTATCAGTTGGGCAGGGAAGTTTATGAAGAACTGGACAGTTCAGAATTTACATCGGAAGCGGTAAGTGAGAAGCTGTCCTCCGCTTTTTCCGGAATCGGGCATGTTTATAAGTGTATGGGCGGCGTGCTTAATTTCCGGAAGGCGAGACCGTATTATGAAAAATCCATGGAGATTACCGGGAAAATCATGGAAAAATACGGAGAGGCGGCAGAACGGAAACGCAATATAGAAGTGGGAAATCATGAGATCGGTGAGATGTATCTTCAGACCGGAGACTGGGAGAAGGGGATGGAATATCTGCAGAAGGGACTGCAGATTGCAGAGCAGCTGAAGGAAAAGAACGATTCTGTGGAACATCTGTGGGATCTTTCCTATAGTCTTCGTCTGAATGGCCAGGGATATCTGGCAGGAAATCAAACAGAAGAAGCACTGGAATGTTACCGGAAGGCTCTGGAAATTCGCAGGCTGATTTGTGAAAAACGGGATACTCCCGGAAATCAGAAATCGCTGATGATCAGCTATCAGGACGTGGCAGAGGCATATCTTTATTCCGGGAATAAAAGCAATTGGTACAAAGCCGGAGCGTATATGAAAAAAGCCTGTGAGATTGCGGAAAAACTGGAAAAAATCTGTGATACTCTGGAAGTGCAGAGAAATATTGCTGAAGCGTATGTGAATGCAGGAGATTATTTTTCTCAGGCAGAAGAGAGCGAAGAACTCCAGGAAGCACTGGAGTATTATATCCGTGGAATTCGTATTTTTGAGAAAATTATGCCGGAGATTCAGACCTATCGGGTATCGGTGGAATGCATTTCTGCTTACGGAAAAACAGCGCATCTTTATATGAAAACGGGGGATGATGCAAAGACAGAAGCATATTTTGCCCGTGCATTGGATGCGGCGGAACAGTTTTTGAAGTGTGATGCGCAGCCGGAATATAAACTGATGATCCCGGATATTTACATGGATATTGCTGAGTATTATGAAGGATTTGAAGATGCCAGGAAGCTGGAAAAATGTGAACGGATGTACAAAAAGTGCATAGAAATTTATGAGGAAGTACTGGCTGTTTCAGAGGATGATTCTGTGTACGGAAATCTGGCTTCCATTTATTTCAGTGCAGGAGAACTGTACAGCCGTATGGAACAGCCGGAGAAGGCCCTGCCCTGTTATGAGAAGAATGTGGAAATAACACAAAAACTTTCCGAAGATAACAGGACACAGCAGAGAATCATCTGTTCTTATACAAGCTGCGGCAGAATGGGATACATTTACGCGCAGAAGGAAGAATTCCGGAAAGCGCTTGGATATTTTGCGCGGGCAATAAAAGCGGAAACAGATGCCATCATGAATCTGAAAGACGAGTCGTCTGCGATGGAGATTCTTGTGGATCTTCAGAGGGATGCTGCTTATATGGCTGTTTTGTGTATCATGTGCGGGGAATATGACCAGGCAATGAAAAATTATGACCTTGCGATTCAGGTTCTGATGAGACTTGCAGAAGCAGTGCCGGTGGAATTTGAAATGGAATTGGCAGGAATGTGCAAACGCCAGGCGGAATTGATGATGGAATGTGGAAAAGAAGAGAGAGAAGTCCGGAAGTATATTGCAGCGGCAATGAATATTTTCCAGAGATATCCGGGATACAGTAAAGAACTGGCAGATTTGGCAGAGATGCTGGCGTACAGACAGAGCAAAGAATTGTCTGGTGAGCGTGCCGCAGAGAAAAAGCGAATCGATCTTTATGAATTTGCAGACGCAGTATTGTCAGAAGGCCGGGAGGAACAGGCTCTGGAATTATATCAAAGATATGCACAATTGGTGAAGGATGTTCCTGTCAGTGATCTTTCTGCAAAAGAGAAAATATACCGGTACAATTGTTACAGCCAGATGGGATTCATTTATATTCAGAGAAAAACAAGGGCGGATTATGAGCGGGCGATCCATGTTCTGGATGAGGCGGTGCGCCTGGAAAAAGAAACGCTGAAAATCCCGGAAATGGATAACAGAAAAGAAGAAATCATGAGCGATCTGAAGGATGACTGCAATTGTCTGATACAGCTCAGGGAAGGACTTCAGAAGTTTGACGATGTGGAACGGGATTACAGGACAGCAGCGGAGACACTGCAGAGACTGGCAGAAGAAGCGCCGGACAGATATCTGAAAGAATATGTGCAGATGAGCATGAAATATGCGGTTTATCTCCTTGGCCATCAGGGAAATGTGGAAAAAGGGATGGAAATACTTGCGGAATGTGGAGAACTTGTGCAGAAATATCCCGGTCTGGAGGAAGAGGCGGAAGCATTGGTACGGATGCTTGCACCTTTTATGGGAGAATAACGGGGAAATAATTGGATTTGAGAAACATATCCATCTTGATTATGAGAAAAAGCACGCGATTATATTGCGTGCTTTTTATTTGCGTGATATAATGAAAACAGCAAAGTTAATTTTGGTGGTTTTGTGATGTTTGAGTAAGCAGATACACTTTGGCATGACAGGAAATACTGTGTATTTTCCTGCTGCATGAAAAGCGAATATGATACAAAGAACGGCAGGGAGACAGGAGAGAGAGTATGGCAGTAACGATTCAGCAGATTGCAGAAAAAGCAGGCGTATCCAGAGGCACGGTAGACAGAGCTTTGAATAATCGCGGACGCATTGATCCGGAAGTTGCCAGGAAGGTCCTTCAGATTGCAGAGGAAATGGGATATGTGCACAAAGAGCGGAAAAAGCATACAGCGAAGAAAAAAACGATTCGAATCGGAGTAGTGACGCAGCTGGCGAAGGCTTCTTTTATGCTGGAGATCAACAGAGGAATCCGTCAGGCAGCGGAGGAATTGAAAGACTGGGGAGTGGAGATCCTCCTGAGAGAAAGCTTTTCCGTGGATGAAGAGGAACAGGTGCGTGCGATTGAAGAACTGGCAGAGGAAGGAATTCAGGGCCTGGCTCTGATGCCCCTGGAATGTGAGCGGGTCCGTGAAAAAATCAACTGGCTGATAGAAGAGAAAAAAATCCCTGTGGTGACTTTCAATTCAGATATTGTGGGAACCAGGCGCTCCTGCTTTGTTGGGATGGATAACAGAAAGAGCGGACAGACAGCGGCGGGGCTGATGGGGCTGATGACCGGAGGAAGCGGGAAAATTCTGATCATTACCGGATATTTCAGCAATGTGGTCAACAATGCGCGTGTAGATGGTTTTGTGGAAGAAGTGAAGAAGTCGTATCCGGGGCTGGAGATTGCCGGTGTGCAGGGAAGCTTTGATGAGGCCGAAGAGGTGGAGCGTATTATTACCAACAGCATGCGGAATATTTCGGGTATCAGCGGTATTTTTGTAGTATCCGGAGGACAGGCGGGTGTAAAAAAAGCATTTGACAGTCTGAAACTGGAAAATCGTCCTTATGTGATTGTCTACGACCAGACGCCAAGAAACGAGAAGGCTGTCCGGGAAAATCTGGTGGATTTTCTTATAGACCAGAACGGGTTTTATCAGGGATACCGGCCATTGTACATTCTGGCAAATATCCTGCTGAAGGATATGCCGCCGGAAGAAGAATTCCAGTTTACGGAAATTAAGATTAAGACGAAATACAATCTTTAGAGAGTGCCCGGAAATTCATTCATGCCATCTGTAATCTACTCTTTGCAGAAAAATAGAATCTGCAGGAAATGGAAGCTGCAGAAGAATGAAATCTGTAGGAAATGTGATTTGCAGAAAAATAGAATCTGTATGGCTGTGGAAGAATGCAGCAAAGAATGATTCGATTAAAGTCACAAAAACAAATGGAAAAAACTGTGCATTTCGTGGAAAAACGCATAATCGAAGGAAAATAATTGCACGCGGGAAAAACGCGTGCTATTATTATGGTATAAAATAGGAAATAAAAAGCACGCAAAACATACAAAGCACGCGACATACGGGAAGGAGACCAAAATGTTCAATAAAGAGAAAGTAAAATTAGGAATTGCCCCTATCGCCTGGACGAATGACGATCTGCCGGATCTGGGAAAAGAGAATACATTTGAGCAGTGTGTCAGTGAGATGGCGCTCGCCGGATTTACCGGTTCCGAGGTTGGCAACAAATACCCGAAAGATCCGGAAGTACTGAAAAAGGCACTGGAGCTTCGCGGAATGGAAATATGCAATCAGTGGTTTTCCTCATTCCTGATCACAAAGCCTTTTGAAGAAGTGGAAAAAGATTTCCGTGCACAGCTTGCATTTCTGAAAGCCATGGGTGCAAAAGTCATCGGAGCTTCCGAACAGAGCCACAGTGTTCAGGGAATGCAGGATACTCCGATCTTCGGACACAAATATGTGATGAATGACGAAGAATGGAAGGCTTTCTGTGATGGCATGAACCGTCTTGGAAAGATTGCAAAAGAAGAATATGGAATTTCGCTTACTTTCCATCATCATATGGGAACCGTGGTACAGAATGCAGATGAGGTTGAGCGGATGATGGAGAATACGGATCCGGAATATGTGAGCCTTCTGTTTGATACCGGACATTTTGCATACTGTGGTGTGGACCCGCTGGAAATGGTAACAAAATATGTGAACAGAATCAAACATGTGCATCTGAAGGATATCCGTCCGGAAGTAGTGGACAAAGTAAAAAAAGAAAATCTGAGCTTCCTGGAAGGCGTTAGAATGGGAACCTTTACTGTTCCTGGAGATGGTTGTATTGACTTTGATCCGATTTTCAAAGTGCTGGAAGACAACCATTACGAAGGTTATATGCTGGTAGAAGCAGAGCAGGATCCGGCAAAGGCCAACCCGTTGGAATATGCAAAAAAAGCAAGAGCCTTTATCGCAGAAAAGACCGGATTATAATTGTAAACGGAGAATATGCGTATAAGCAGTGAGAAAGAAAAAACAGTACAAAAAAATTTAAACAGTATAGAAAAAAGGAGATATAAACAATGGTTAATGTAGGAATTATCGGGGCAGGAAGAATTGGAAAAGTACATGTAGAGAGTATCTGCACACAGGTACCAAATGCAAAAGTAAAGATGCTGGCAGATCCTTTTATGACAGATGCAACAGCGGAATGGGCTAAGAATATGGGAGTGGAAGCTGTCACAAAGGATTATAAGGAAATCCTGGCAGACCCGGATATCGATGCAGTACTGATCTGCTCCTCCACAGATACCCATTCTCCGATTTCCGTAGAGGCAATCAAAGCTGGAAAACATGTTTTCTGCGAAAAACCGATTGACCATGATGTGAAGAAAATTCAGGATGTCATTGATGCTCTGAAAGACAGCAATGTGAAATATCAGGTTGGATTTAACCGCAGATTTGACCATAACTTTGAAGCAGTTCAGCAGGCAGTGGCAGCAGGAAAAGTGGGAGATATTCATGTGATCAAAGTGACTTCCAGAGACCCGGAACCGCCATGTGCAGAATATGTAAAAGTATCCGGAGGCATGTTCCTGGATATGACCATTCATGATTTTGATATGGTTCGTTTCCTTGCAGGCTGCAATGCAGAGGAAGTATATGTAGAGGCTGCAGTTCTGGTAGATCCTGCTATCGGTGAAGCAGGTGATGTGGATACAGCAGTCATCACTCTGAAGATGGAAAACGGTGCTATTGCAGTCATCGATAACTCCAGAAAAGCAGTTTACGGATATGATCAGAGGGCAGAAGTATTTGGTTCCAAAGGCATGGTTGCCACAGGAAATGACTCTGCTTCCATGGCAGTGATCAGCAATGAAAATGGCGTAACAGGAGAGAAACCGCTCTACTTCTTCCTGGAACGTTATATGGCTGCTTACGCAAAAGAAGTAAAATGCTTTATCAAAGCAATCGAAGAAGATACAGATACTCCGCTGGGTGTTATGGACGGACTTCAGCCGGTACTGATGGGACTGGCTGCAAAGAAATCTCTGGAAGAACATCGTCCGGTAAAAATTTCTGAGATTACAATGTAAATCTGCCCGAAGGGCTTTTTACGTCACAGAAAGATATTGAGCACTTTCCTGTGACATAAAAAATCAGACAGCCCGTGACTGCCGCAGGCAGTTTACGGGCTGTAAAAAAATGAAGATAAATGAGACTGGAAGAACTGTGAAAGAAAAGAAAAAAGCTTTGCAGCATTGTGGCAGACTACGCAGAAAATGGAGGAAGAGCCATGAAATATATTGATTTTGATGAATCACGAAAGCTGGATCTGGTGCTTCTCGGAAGAGTGGCGATTGATTTTAATCCGGCCTACAGTGATGTGGTAAAAGAAGAATTCAAACCTCTGAAAAAGGTACATTATTTTGAAAAATATGTGGGCGGTTCCCCGGCAAACATTGCAGTGGGTGTCACGCATCACGGCATGAAAGCCGGCTTTATCGGCAAGGTTTCCGATGACCAGTTTGGCGAATTTGTTGTGGATTATTTTAATGAGCAGGGAATTGATACTTCCTGTATTACCAAATGTACGAACGGGGAAAAACTGGGCCTTACTTTTACGGAAATGCTGTCTCCGAAGGAGAGCAGTATCCTGATGTACCGGAATCGTATTGCGGATCTGCAGCTTCATGTGGATGATATTAAGGAAGAGTATATTAAGAGTGCCAAAGCCCTTCTGATCTCCGGAACTTCCCTGGCAGAAAGCCCATCCCGGGAGGCTGCCATCAAGGCTATGATGCTGGCAAAGAGAAACAATACAAAGATTATTTTTGACATTGATTACCGGGAATATAACTGGAAAAACAGTGATGAAATTTCTATTTATTATAGCATTATCGCGAAAGAAGCAGACATTATCATGGGTTCCCGAGAAGAATTTGACCTGACAGAAAAGCTGATCTGTCCGGGAATGACAGATGAAGAAAGCGCAGCATACTGGCAGGGATGCAATGCAAAAATCGTTGTGATCAAGCATGGCATGCAGGGCTCCACAGCCTATACCTGTGATGGACAGAAATTCAGCATCAAACCGTTCCCGGTGGAAGCGAGAAAAGGCTTTGGAGGCGGAGACGGATATGGTTCCGGTTTCCTTTATGGTCTGTATCAGGGCTGGGAAATCATCGACTGTCTGGAATTTGGTTCTGCAGAAGCTTCCATGATGGTACGCAGCAATAACTGCTCCGATTCCCTTCCGGGCCCGGAAGAAGTACATGCTTTTATTCGTGAAGAAAAAGAAAAATATGGCGAAATGATTGCAAGAGTATAGAGAATGCAGTGAGATGATTGAGAGAGTATAGAGAATGCGGAGAAATGACCGCGAGAGTATAGAGAATATGAAGGAGGAGAACAGAAATGGCGAAGACAATTCGAATGACAACTGCACAGGCGATTGTGAAGTTTCTGGATAATCAGTATGTTTCCATGGATGGTGTGGAAACAAAGTTTGTAGAAGGATTTTTTACGATTTTTGGTCACGGAATTGCGGTAGGTCTCGGGGAAGCACTGGATTCCAATCCGGGCGGTCTCAGGGTTCTTCAGGGAAGAAACGAGCAGGGAATGTGCCACACTGCAATCGCTTTTGCGAAGCAGAACAGACGCAGGAAAATTATCGCATGTGCATCATCCATTGGCCCTGGTGCCGCGAATATGGTAACCGCATGTGCGACCGCAACAGTAAACAATATTCCGCTTCTTGTTTTTCCGGCAGATACGTTTGCATCCCGTCAGCCGGATCCGGTTCTTCAGCAGCTGGAGCAGAGCAGCAGCCTTGCAGTAACGACAAATGATGCGTTCCGTCCGGTCTGCAAATACTGGGATCGAATTACAAGACCTGAGATGATTATGACTGCGCTGATTAATGCCATGCGTGTACTGACAGATCCGGCTGAAACAGGTGCGTGCTGTATCGGACTCTGCCAGGATGTAGAGGGGGAATCCTTTGATTTCCCGGAATATTTCTTCAAAAAACGGGTACACAGAATCACAAGACCGGCCGCAGTGGAAGAGGAACTGGAGGACATTGCAGAAGTAATTTCAGAGGCAAAGAAACCGCTGCTGATCGTAGGAGGCGGTGTCGGATATTCTGAGGCAGGTGAGACTGTTGAGAACTTCTGTGAAGAATTCGGCATTCCGTTCGGCGAGTCCCAGGCAGGAAAAAGTGCATGTAAATCCAGTCATCCGTACTGCCTTGGAGGTATTGGTGTAACAGGAACTTATGCATCCAATATTCTTGCAAAAGATGCAGATGTGATTATTGCAGTAGGATCGAGACTGTCTGATTTTACTACCAGTTCCAAGTGGCTTTTTAAGAATGAAAATGTGAAATTTGTTACCATTAATAACTGCAGATTCCACGCATACAAGATGGATGCAGTAAAGGCTGTGGGTGATGCAAAAGCAACAGTGGAAGCGCTGGCAGTGAAGCTTCGCGAGAGAGGATACCATTCTGCATATACAACTGAAATCAAAGAAGCAAAGAAAATCTGGGATGAAGAAATGGTTCGTCTGGCAGGGATTACTTATACCGGAGATGATTTTGAGCCGATGATCAAAGCGAGAGATCCGAGAACGATTCCGGAGTTTGTAAAACTGACAGATGGAAAAATTACACAGACAGCAGCACTGGCTGCAATCCGTCGAGTGATTGATGAAGATGCGACAATTATTACAGCCGGAGGTTCTCTTCCAAGCTGTATGCAGCGTATGTGGACTACGGACAAGCGTGGCGGATATCATGCTGAATATGGATATTCCTGTATGGGATATGAAGTGGCAGCTACGCTTGGCGTAAAATTTGCGGAGCCGGATAATGAGGTTTATTGTGTAGTGGGAGATTCCAGTTTCCAGATGCTTCACAGTGAGATTATGACTATCATGCAGGAACGCCAGAAAGTGAATATTCTGATCTTTGATAACTGCGGTTTTGGATGTATCAACAACCTGGAAATGAATCATGGAATCGGAAGTCTTGCAACGGAGTTCCGTTATACAGACGGCAAAAAACCATGCGGAGATCTGATTCCTGTGGACTATGCAAAAATCGGCGAAGGATATGGTCTGAAAACCTATACCTGCAGAACGATTCCGGAACTGGAAGCGGCGCTTGAAGATGCCAAGAAACAGGAAATCGCATGTTTATTTGACCTGAAAGTTCTGCCGAAAACCATGACAGACGGATATGAATCCTGGTGGAATGTAGGCATTGCCACAACGTCTGAAAAAGAGTCTGTAAAAGCAGCCTGTGAGGGTGTTCTGGAAGGACGCGGCGAAGCCAGAGATTATTGATGATCTATAGTAGCAATAAATCAAACGGAAAACAGTGATTGTTAATGAAGAAGAGGCCGGATGAAACGGCCGCAGGAGATGAAAAAATGGGGAAATTGTTTGGATACCCGGAGTTTGATGCAGACGGGGAAATGATTTTGACAACTTATGAGAATGAATACAGCGAGATGATGATGGACATCCGGGTGTATCGTATGAAAGCCGGTGAAACGAGGAAATTTGGACGTCAGGGAGAGGAAACCGCCATGCTTCTCCTGTCCGGAAAAGTGACGTATCAGTGGCAGGAAGAACAGCAGACTGTCAGCAGAAAAGATGTCTTTACCGAAGGACCCTGGGCACTTCATATCTGTACCGGTAAAGAGGCAGCTGTTACTGCAGAGGAGGATTCTGAAATTCTTATGCAGTGTACCAGAAATGAAAAAACCTTTGCCAGCCGTCTGTACGCACCGGAAGATGCACCGTGGGGATATTCCTGTCTGGGCAAATTCGGTAATGTGGCAAAGCGTCGTGTAAATACGATTTTTGATCATGATATTTGTCCGGAATCCAATATGGTTCTGGGAGAGGTGCTGAATGACAGGGGAAACTGGTCTGGATATCTGCCGCACAGACATCCGCAGCCGGAAACCTATTTCTTTAAATTTGACCGTCCGGAGGGATTTGGCGCAAGCTTTGTGGGAGATCAGGTGTTCAAGAGTGTCAACAACAGCTTTTCCGCAATTCCTGGCGGAGAACTGCATCCTCAGGTAACCGCACCGGGATTCCAGATGTATACCTGCTGGATGATCCGTCATCTGGACGGCAATCCCTGGCTGCAGACCGACCGCTGCGAAGATGAAAGATATGTGTGGATGCATGATGCACAGTTCTAAGCCTTTTCGATTGAGAGAAACAGGTGTGGATGAAAGATGCACAGTTTTAATCATTTAAGAGTGAAATGTGCAGGAGTGCGATTCAGGAAAAGAGTTGTAGAATATGTGAAATAAAGGAATTCTGCTGTTTGTCTATTTTTAAACATGCTCTGGACTGACAGCGGATGTTCCTGTCTGAAAAGGAGAGAAAACTATGGCCAGAGAATTTATTGTACCAGGACAGATTATTACCGGTTCCGGAGCACTGGATATGGCGGAAGCGTCCATTGGACAGCTTGGAAAAAAGGCAATGATCGTGACGGACAAAGTAATGATTCAGCTTGGAAACTGCGAAAAAGTAGAGAACGCTCTGAAAAACCAGGGTGTAGATTATACGATTTATTCTGAAATTGTTGGAGAGCCTACCGATGTAATGATTGCCAATGGTCTGAAACAGTACAAAGAAGAAGGCTGTGATTTCCTTGTGGCACTGGGAGGCGGAAGCCCGATCGATTCGATGAAAGCCATTGGTTCCCTGGTGGAAAACGGCGGAAGCATTTCAGACTATATGGGCAAAGTAATCGACGTCCCCATGCCGCCGATGGTAGCTATTCCTACAACTGCAGGAACCGGCTCTGAGGCAACACAGTTTACCATTATTACAGATACAGAAAAGGATGTCAAGATGCTTTTGAAGGGCAAAGTTCTGATGCCGGATCTTGCAGTTATTGATCCTCAGTTTACCATGACTGCACCGCCGAAAATTACAGCTGCGACAGGACTGGATGCGCTGTGTCATGCGGTGGAGGCCTATACTTCAAGAAAGGCTCAGACCCTTTCTGATACGTTTGCATTGTCCGCGGTAAAACGTATTTTCCGTTATCTGGCTCCTGCTTTTCATGACGGCAGGAACGAAGAAGCAAGAATTCAGATGTCCGTAGCAGCGCTGGAAGCAGGAATTGCTTTTAACAATGCATCTGTGACCCTGATTCATGGCATGAGCCGCCCGATCGGTGCACTGTTCCATGTAGCTCATGGTCTGTCAAATGCCATGCTTCTGAAAGTGTGTCTGACGTATGCACTTCCGGGTGCATATGACCGTTTTGCAGAGCTTGGAAGAGCTGTGGGAGCTGCATCAGCAGAAGATTCTGACCAGAAAGCCAGTGAAAAATTCCTTGCAGCAACCATCGCTCTTGTAGAAGAACTGGAGACTCCGACGCTGGAACAGTACGGTATTGACAGAGATACCTTCTTCGGTGTGATCGAAAAAATGGCACACGATGCCATGGAAAGCGGTAGCCCGCAGAATACAAAACGTGAAATCACACAGGCGGATGTGGAGAAGATGTATAAAGAATTGTGGTGATTGCGGCAGAAGTAGCACTGGAGCATGTTTGAAAATTGCTTTTTGACAGATGTGTGCGTTACATTTTATGAGAGATTTATTCCAATTGAGTTTGAATAATGAAAAAATTCTGGAAACCCTTATAAACAGGGCATTTCCG
>CAMBAL010000005.1 GCA_945864225.1 uncultured Blautia sp.
TGTAATTAACTAAAGCCTTCTTTAATTCACCAAAAACATTTTTATTAACTAAAGCCTTCTTTGATTAACAAAAGCACATTTTAGTTCACAAAAGCTTACTTAGGTTTACAATATCCCGTTATGAGACCCGGGAAGTAAAGCTCTCATTTTTTGAGCGTGCTCAGAAGATATGGAAGCGTATGCCGGAGATACTGCATCTGTTTGGCAGTATTGGAGAGGAAACTCTCATCACAGCAGAACCAGGTATAACAGGTATCGCGCCTGGCAGGAACACGCAGACTTCTGTCCATGTAGGAGCTCAGTGATTTGGGAATCGCAGTATCTTCGGTAGGAATATAATCATAATCCCGATAATTGGCATAATACTGCCGCAGCCTGCCGCCGGTAAGAGGAATCATCAGCCTTAATGAGTCAGCTTCGCCCGTGATATAGAACTGCGAATTTCCATTGGAAAACAGGACAGGAAGCGGATGCGGAAGACGAAGGGTGAGAAGAAGCAGGTCATCGCTGATTTCTGCATGAACAGGTTCATACATCCCTGTATAAAGACAGAGATAGGAAAGCATGCGAAAAACACTGCCGAGCCCCATCAGATCCTCCTGATTATGCCCGAGAAGTTCCTGCATAATATCCGTATCGTGTGTTTTCTGATATTTGTGAAAGCACCGGATCCCGTCTTTTCCGTTGCAGAAAAGCCGGGAGGGAAGATGCAGGAAAACTTCCAGATCCGGCTGTTTCATCCCGGGCAATTTCAGAAGGTCTTTGCATGGCTTCAGAACCTGATACAGATCAATGGAAAGAAGTCCCGGAAAAGGCGAAGACATGTTGTGTACCTGAAAACGGGTCTCCAGATACGGCTGATCGAATCGGTTTCCGTTATATTGAATGGTAACAGAATCTTTGGTCAAAAAATCAGAAAAAGCAGATAAAACCTCCGGCTCTTCAGATTCGTTTTCTCCGAACCACTGATATAAAATCCACTGTCCGTCTTCGTAAGTGACAGCTCCGACTAGATAGAGAAAAGAGGAATATTGTGATAATCCGGTGGTCTCAATATCATAAAAAACAGGACGGAAATCGGTACAGGAAATACAATATTTCGATAAATTTTTAACACTTTCAAAGTCTGGAAACCCTTGAAAAATAGGCATTTTTTTAACAATCATGAACATTCGTTCCTTTCTTGGATTGTATCTAATTATACACAAGATTTTGACAAAATGGTAGTGAATTTTTTCATAAAAAGAGTTATAGTATAGGTAAGCGGTTTTTGTAAAAATAAAGGAGGGAAAATATATGGGACTTTTAACCTTTAAGGGTGGTGTTCATCCTTATGACGGCAAAGAACTGTCCAAGAATTATCCTATTGAGAAATATCTTCCGCAGGGAGAAATGATCTATCCACTTTCCCAGCATATCGGAGCACCTGCTGTTCCGGTTGTGGCGAAGGGGGATCATGTACTTGTGGGACAGAAGATTGCCGACGCCGGTGGATTTGTATCTGCACCGATTCATTCGTCTGTTTCCGGAACGGTGAAGAAAATCGAACCCCATCTGAATGCAACCGGTTCGATGGTCAATGCAATCTTTATTGAAAATGATCAGAAGTATGAAGAAGTTGAGTACACGCCTGCGAAACTGGAAAGCCTTTCAAAAGAAGAGATACTGAAACGTATACAGGAAGGCGGTGTTGTAGGTATGGGCGGCGCAGGCTTCCCTACTCATGTAAAACTTGCACCGAAAGACCCGTCGAAAATTGAATACGTTCTTGTCAACGGTGCGGAGTGTGAACCGTATCTGACAAGCGACTACCGCAGAATGCTGGAAGAGCCGGAGAAGATCGTAGAAGGTCTGAGAGTCATGCTGACACTTTTTGATAATGCACAGGGATATATCTGTATCGAAGATAACAAACCGGACTGTATCGCCAGATTAAAAGAACTGGTGAAAGATATTCCGCGCATAGAAGTGAAAGAGCTGATGACCAAATATCCGCAGGGTGGTGAGCGTACGCTGATTTATGCGACGACAGGAAGAGAAATCAATTCTTCCATGCTTCCTGCTGATGTGGGATGCGTAGTAGACAACGTGGATACCGTAGTAGCAATCTATCAGGCCGTGATTCTTGGAATGCCGGTTATGAGCCGTATTGTCACTGTTACAGGCGATGGAATCCAGCAGCCCAAGAACTTTACCGTATTGTGCGGAACCTGTATGGAAGAGCTGATCGGGGCGGCAGGCGGACTCAAGAATACTGCATCCAAAGTAATTTCCGGAGGTCCCATGATGGGATTTGCCATGTATGATCTTCAGGTGCCGTGTACAAAGACCACATCTGCATTTCTGTGCCTTGAGAAAGATCCTGTTTCACAGGCTCAGCAGACAGCGTGCATTAATTGCGGACGCTGTGTGAGTGTCTGTCCGGGACATGTACTTCCGGCTCGTCTGGCTACTTTTGCAGAACATGGAAATATGGAGGCATTCCAGAAATTTGACGGAATGGAATGCTGTGAATGCGGATGCTGCAGTTATGTCTGTCCGGCGAAGAGACCATTGACCCAGAGTATCAAGTCCATGAGAAAAATGGTACTTGCAAGCCGCAGGAAGAAATAAGGGGAGGTAGAAAAATGGAACAAATGTTAAATGTATCATCCAATCCCCATGTGAGGGATAAGATGACCACAAGCAGGATCATGCAGCTGGTTGTGATCGCCCTGCTTCCGACTACATTATTCGGAATCTGGAATTTCGGGCTTCATGCGCTTCTGGTTGTTCTGGTTTCTGTTGCATCCAGTGTGATTTTTGAGTGGCTGTATGACCACTTTATGCATAAACCGAATACTATAACAGACTTCAGTGCTGTTGTGACCGGCCTTCTTCTCGGCCTGAATATGCCTCCGCAGATTCCGCTGTGGATGCCGGTTCTTGGAAGCGCATTTGCCATTATTGTGGTAAAACAGTTGTTTGGTGGTCTTGGTCAGAACTTTATGAACCCGGCGCTTGCAGGAAGATGTTTCCTGATGATCTCTTTTGCAGGAAAAATGACTAATTTCTCTGTAGGTGAGAAATACAGCGGTGTGGTAGATGCGGTTACAGGAGCGACTCCTCTGGCTGCTCTGAAAGCGCAGGGATTTGTAGAAAACTCTGTACCGGTTAAGAATCTGTTCCTTGGTAATATTCAGGGAACCATTGGTGAAACATCTGCGCTTGCAATCCTGATCGGTGCAGTGATTCTCCTGGCTTTCAAGGTGATCGATCTGAAAGTACCGCTTACATATATCGGCAGTTTTACTGTTTTTGTGATTCTGTACATGCTGTTTTCCGGAATGGGATTTGACGGAAATTATCTCCTGAGCCATCTCTTTGGGGGCGGTCTGATGCTTGGCGCCTGGTTTATGGCAACAGATTATGTGACAACGCCGATCACACCGAAGGGACAGCTGGTCTATGGATGTATTCTCGGTATTGTTACGGCGGTGTTCCGTCTCTTTGGCGGATCTGCAGAAGGCGTATCCTATGCGATCATCTTCTGTAACCTGCTGGTACCGATTATTGAACGCCTGACCAAACCTGTTGCTTTTGGGAAAGGAGGCAAAAAAGCATGAATAAAATCATAAAGGATACCATTGCGATTACGCTGATCACACTTGTTTCAGGACTGCTTCTCGGACTTGTACAGGATATTACGGCAGGGCCGATCGCCGAACAGCAGCAGAAAGCCAAAGAAGAAGCGTATAAAGCTGTTTTTGCCGATGCGGATTCTTTTGAACAGGTGGAACTGACGGAAGAGGTTTCCGCAGGTCTGGAAGCCTGTCTGGATGAGAATGGATACGGCGCACAGAATATCGATGAAGTGATGACTGCTCTGGATGCTTCCGGCAGTCAGATCGGATATGCGTTTACAGTAACAACTTGTGAAGGCTATGGCGGAGACATTCAGTTTGCCATGGGTATTAAGGATGATGGAACATTGAATGGGATTTCCATCCTTTCCATCGGTGAGACTGCGGGACTTGGTATGAAAGCCAATACAGACGCATTCAAAGATCAGTTCAAAGACAAAAATGTTGAGAAATTTGCATACACCAAAACAGGCGCGACCGCAGATGATGAGATTGATGCCCTGAGTGGTGCGACAATTACTACCAATGCCATGACCAACGGCGTCAACGCCGGATTATGTGCATTTCAGTATGCGGAAGGAGGAAATCTGGAATGAAAGCAAACACACCTTCAGAACGACTGGTGAACGGCATAATTAAAGAAAATCCTACCTTTGTGCTGATGCTTGGCATGTGTCCGACACTTGCCGTAACAACATCTGCCGTAAATGGTATCGGAATGGGCCTGACAACGACGGCGGTTCTGGCTGCGTCCAATCTTATGATCTCCCTGCTCCGGAAATTTATTCCGGACGGGGTACGTATGCCGGCCTTTATCGTTGTTGTTGCATCTTTTGTAACAATTGTACAGATGCTGCTGGAAGGCTTTATTCCCAGTCTTTATGATTCTCTCGGCATCTATATTCCTCTGATCGTTGTTAATTGTATTATTCTTGGACGTGCAGAGGCATATGCATCCAAAAATCCTCCGCTTCCATCATTGTTTGACGGTATTGGAATGGGACTTGGATTTACACTGAGTATTACCTGTATCGGTGCTGTCCGTGAACTGATCGGTGCAGGACAGATCTTCGGCCGGCAGATCCTTCCGCTGGCAGATGCAGCTGCAGGTACAGCAGGATATGAACCGGTTACGATCTTTATCCTTGCACCCGGTGCATTCTTTGTACTGGCTATGCTTTCTGCTATCCAGAACAAGTTTAAGCTCGGCGCAGCCAAAAGAGGGATTGATCCGAGTAATCCGGATGCATGCGGCGGTGCATGTGCATCCTGCGGCAACAGCATGTGCAAAGGCAAAAGGGGGTAAACAGATATGAAAGAATTATTAGTTATTCTCATAAGCTCCGCCCTTGTCAATAACGTGGTTCTGAGTCAGTTCCTGGGACTCTGTCCATTCCTGGGTGTATCAAAGAAGATTGAGACAGCGGCAGGAATGGGCGGTGCGGTTATCTGCGTTATTACACTGTCTTCTTTTGTAACAGGACTGATCTACAAATTTATTCTGGTACCGACTGGTCTGGAATACCTGCAGACGATCGTATTTATTCTGATCATTGCAGCACTGGTACAGTTTGTGGAAATGTTCCTGAAGAAATGTATTCCTTCTCTGTATCAGGCACTTGGCGTTTATTTGCCTCTGATCACAACGAACTGTGCAGTTCTCGGTGTGGCTCTGAATAATGTGCAGGATAATTACAGCATTCTTGAGGGTACTGTGAACGGATTTGCCACTGCAGTAGGATTTACCATCGCGATTGTACTGATGGCAGGTATTCGTGAAAAAATTGAATATAACGACATTCCGAAGGCATTCCAGGGATTTCCGGTTGTTCTTCTGACTGCAGGTCTGATGGCAATCGCATTCTTCGGATTTTCCGGACTGATTTAAGGAGGCGTAGATATGAATATTGGAGCAATTATTATGGCAACTGTAGTAGTTGCGGCAGTGGGCCTCTTTATCGGTATTTTCCTGGGTGTTGCAGGCAAAAAGTTTGCAGTGGAAGTAGACGAAAAAGAAGTTGCTGTCCGTGAAGCGCTTCCCGGCAATAACTGCGGAGGATGTGGTTATGCGGGATGTGATGGCCTTGCGGCTGCAATCGCAAAGGGAGAGGCACCTGTAAATGGCTGTCCGGTAGGCGGAGATGCTGTTGGTAAGGTCATCGCCGGTATTATGGGACAGGAAGTGGTAGAAACTGCCCGTCAGGTTGCTTTTGTGAAATGTGCCGGTACCTGCGATAAGACAAAGAATAATTATGAGTATACCGGTGTGGAAGACTGTGAGATGATGGCATTTGTTCCGGGAGGCGGTGCGAAGGCATGTGATTATGGATGTCTCGGATTCGGAAGCTGTGTCAAAGCCTGTCCGTTTGATGCAATCCATATCGTGAACGGTGTGGCATGCGTGGATAAGGAAGCCTGCCGTGCCTGCGGCAAGTGTGTGGCAAAATGTCCGAAGCACCTGATTGAACTGGTTCCATATGAACAGAGTATTTTTGTCAGCTGTGGTTCTCATGCAAAAGGCAAGGCTGTGACATCTGCCTGCGAAGTAGGCTGTATTGGCTGTAAAAAATGCGAAAAAACATGTCCGAATGGCGCAATTACCGTAACAGATTTCTGTGCGCATGTGGATTATGAGAAATGTACCAACTGTGGTTCATGTAAAGATGCCTGTCCGAGAGGAATCATTCTTTCCAGATAAACAGTGATTGTGAAAAGTCAGCCGTATTTTTCTGCGGCTGGCTTTTTTGTATCAAAGAAAGTGTTTTGCATTTTCCCTGATATAAAAAATAACAACAAGAATGTTTTTATCATTTCGTTTTTTCTTCATGTTTTTCTGGTACAATAATCATGGATGTACCGATGATGAAAATACAGGATTACTATGGAGGATGTTTGTTGATGATGAAGAAAAAAGACTTTATTCTGGCAGGAGGAGTTCTCTGTCTGGCTCTGATTGTGTGGATGGTGCTTCAGTTTGCGATGCCGAAAGATAACAGTGTGATAAGAATTACCGTAGATGGAGAAGTTTATGGGGAATATTCTCTGGAGGAAGATCAGGAAATTGCAATTGGCGATACCAATATCTGCCGTATTCAGGATGGAAGGGCAGTTATGACAGAAGCGAATTGTCCAGATCAGCTGTGCATGCATCAGCGGGCGATTGATGCGTCCGGAGGAACGATTATCTGTCTTCCGAATAAAGTGGTGATTGAAGCAGTGGGAGCAGGGACAGAAGCACAGGACGATTTTGACAGTATCGCAGGATGATGGAAAATAATTTATCGAATAGGTGTTTGCTTTTTGCGGATGAATATGATATGATATCTAAGACTATTGCAGAGCAGGAAGAGAAAAACAGTGAATACTGATTGCACGAAAGCTTTTTCTGTGATTTGCAATGAATGCAGCATACAGGAGCAGTGAAGAAGATGATTTCATTTATTCGTGGAAACATTGCAGATGTGACGGAGAACTCCGTGATCGTGGAGGCCGGAAACATTGGCTATGAGATTTTTATGACCGGTTCCGCCATGGAACAGGCGAGCAGAATGAAACAGGAAGTGAAGATACATACGTATTTTCATGTAAGAGAAGATGCCATGCAGTTATATGGCTTTTTGAATAAAGATGATCTGCAGATGTTCCGTCTGCTGCTTGGAGTGAATGGAATCGGTCCGAAGGCGGCCCTTGGAGTGATGTCCGGTCTTTCGGCAGATGAATTGCGTTTTGCAGTTTTGTCAGATGATGTGAAGACCATTTCCAAAGCACCCGGAATCGGACGCAAGACCGCTCAGAAGATGATTCTGGAATTAAAGGATAAATTAAAGCTGGAAGAAGCTTTTGAGAAAAAAATGGAACATGAACAGGAGTCTGCTGTTGGGGGAGAAGCGCTTCGTGACGGACGTCAGGAAGCTGTGGAGGCTCTTACAGCACTTGGATACAGCAGTACAGACGCGCTTCGTGCAGTACGAAAAGTGACAGATGTTGATCCGGAAGATGTGGAAGGAATTCTGAAGGCTGCTCTGAAGCATCTCTGATGAGAGAAGAAATAAAAAATCGTATCGGAGAACTATATGGATAAAAGGATTATCACGACAGATGTAACGGAGGAGGATTTTTCTCTGGAAGGAAATCTCCGTCCACAGAGCCTGGATGAATATATTGGACAGGAAAAATTGAAAAATACGCTGAAAATTTATATAGAAGCTGCGAAACAGCGGCATGATGCACTGGATCATGTGCTGTTTTACGGCCCTCCGGGACTTGGCAAGACCACACTTTCCGGGATTATTGCCAATGAGATGGGAGTACATATGAAAGTGACTTCCGGTCCGGCTATAGAAAAACCGGGCGAGATGGCTGCAATTCTGAATAATCTGCAGGAAGGAGATATTCTTTTTGTGGATGAGATCCACCGTCTGAACCGTCAGGTGGAAGAGGTGCTTTATCCGGCTATGGAGGATTATGCGATTGATATTATGATCGGCAAGGGAGCTTCTGCGCGTTCCATCCGACTGGATCTGCCGAAATTTACTCTTGTAGGTGCAACTACCAGAGCCGGGCTTTTGTCAGCTCCGCTTCGTGACCGCTTTGGAGTGATGCATCACCTGGAATTCTACAATCAGAAAGAACTTCAGACCATTGTGATCCGGTCTGCACAGGTTCTCGGGGTGGAAATCGATGAAAAGGGAGCAGCGGAAATCGCAAAACGTTCCAGAGGTACACCGAGACTTGCGAACCGGCTTCTGAAGCGTGTACGGGACTTTGCCCAGGTGAAGTATGACGGGAAGATTACTTACGAGGTAGCATCTTTTGCGCTTGATCTTCTGGAAGTGGATCAGTACGGACTGGATAAGGTAGACCGGAGAATTCTGAAAACGATGATCACTAATTTCAGGGGAGGTCCGGTAGGTCTTGAGACACTGGCTGCCGCTATCGGAGAAGATGCGGGAACGCTGGAAGATGTATACGAACCATATCTTTTGCAGAATGGGTTTATTCACAGGACTCCGAGGGGAAGAATGGCCTCACCGCTGGCTTTTTCCCATCTTGGATATGAGATGCCTGACAAATAAATCAGCAACGATAAAAAAAATCCTATACTTTTCTACAAAATTCGATTATAATGTGGTGAGAGTATATTCAGCGAAAGATACGTTGCTGTTACCAATCAGAATAAAAGAACCATTCGAGAAAGATACAGGAGGCTTTACTATGGCAGTCAAGAACACGGCACAGGTGGTGATCGGAGGCAAGATCATTACTTTGGGAGGCTATGAATCTGAGGAATATTTCCAGAAGGTGGCATCCTATATGAATAATAAGATTTCAGAACTCAGTGCGATGCCGGGATATTCCAGGCAGCCGATGGAGACGAAACATACATTGCTCAGCCTGAACATTACAGATGATTACTTTAAGGCAAAGAAACAGGCAGAGATCTTTGAACAGGATCTTCAGCAGAAGGATCAGGAGATGTATGATCTGAAACATGAGTTGATTTCTCTTCGTATGCAGATTGAAGAAACGCAGAAACGGGAGAAAGAAGCTCTGGAACAGAAGAATCTTCTGGAGGGAAAAGTAGGAGAACTGGAAAAGGAACTGGACGAATTACTTAAGTAAAAGAGTGAAGGGGGATTGCTTCGGTAATCTCCTTTTTTCATCAGATCAGAAAGTTGGGGATGACTTTGAAAAATCATCAGAAAATAGAATTACTTGCACCGGCAGGCTCTTATGAGAGCTTTGAAGCAGCGATCGGTGCAGGGGCAGATGCCGTTTATGTGGGTGGTGCTGCTTTTGGAGCAAGGGCATATGCAAAGAATTTCGGACAGGAAGAACTTCTTCGCGCGATTCATACTGCACATGTCCATCATAAAAAATTATATCTGACAGTGAACACACTGTTGAAGAACAGAGAACTGAAAGAACAGCTGTATGATTATCTTCTTCCGTACTATGAAGCGGGGTTGGATGCAGTGATCGTGCAGGATTTTGGCGTATTTCGTTTTATCAGAGAGCATTTTCCGGGGTTACATCTTCATGCCAGTACCCAGATGACGGTTACCGGTCCGCGAGGAATGAAATTCCTGGAAGAACAGGGGGCGTCCAGAGTTGTAACGGCTCGGGAACTGAGTCTTTTGGAACTGAAAGAAATGCACAGGACAAGTCCCATTGAGATAGAAGCATTTGTTCATGGGGCACTTTGCTACAGCTATTCCGGTCAGTGTCTGATGAGCAGTCTGCTCGGCGGAAGAAGCGGCAATCGCGGAAGATGCGCGCAGCCCTGCAGGCTTTCCTATCATACGAGCATGGACGGCAGAAGGTTTAAAGGCAAAAATGAGATGTGCCCTTTGAGTCTCAAGGATATCTGTACGATAGATATTCTTCCGGAAATTCTGGATGCGGGTGTGATGTCTCTGAAAATTGAGGGAAGAATGAAACAGCCCGGATATACCGCAGGAGTGACTGCTGTTTATCGTAAATATCTGGATCTGCTGCAGCAGAACGGCGCAGAGCAGTATCAGGTGGAAGAGCAGGACCGCCGTTTTCTTCTGGATATTTTCAGCAGGGGAGGATCCTGCAGCGGATATTTCAAACAGCATAACGGTCCGTCTATGATGGCATTTACCAATGAAAAAAAGACCGGGGAAATTTCTCCGGACATTAGAAAAAGAAAAGAAAAAATTAATGGAAATTTCATTCTTTTTCCGGGAAGTCCTGCTATACTGGAAGTATCCTGCCGGGATGCAACGATTACGGTATCAGCCGGAGAAGTTCAGTATGCCAGAAGCCAGCCGATGGAGAAACTGCGTATCCGGCAGCAGATGGAGAAACTGGGAAATACAGAGTTTGAGTGGGAAAACCTGGATATCCAGATGGATGATCAGATTTTTATTCCTGTAAAAGTACTGAATGAACTTCGAAGAGAAGCCCTTTTGAAACTTGAGGATGCTCTTACCATGCCTTATCGGCGGACATTGGATACAGATGAATGTGAAAAAACAGATCAGATGCCTTCCGGTGGAAAAATAATCAGAAAAAAGGGATTATCGGGCAGGGAAATTCCGCCTCTTTATGTCTCCTGTGAAACTGTTTCGCAGGCGGAAGCAGTGATGGAATATGAAGAAATACAGGGTCTTTATCTGCCATTTGATGTGATGAAAACCTTTATGGACAGGGGAGTGACTCAGGAAAAAGAGCTGTATCTTTCTCTTCCTCATATGACAAGAGGTGCTGTGCCGGAAGGTTATCTCGAACAGGCAGCGATATGGCTGGAACAGGGGATGAAGGGATTTTTGATCAGAAATCTGGAATCCTATGCTTTGATAAAGGAAAACGGCTGGAAGGAAAGATGTGTGCTGGATCATTCCATGTATACCTGGAATGATGAAGCGGTGACTTTCTGGAGAGAAGAGGGAATTCTGAAGAATACAGCTCCGCTGGAATTGAATGAAAAGGAACTTTTACACAGAGACAATAAGGGAACTGAGATGGTGATTTATGGATATCTTCCTGTGATGATCTCTGCACAGTGCGTCAGGAAAAATCTGTACGGATGCGATGCGGCTGAGGGATGTATTTTTTTGAAAGACCGTTATGAGAAAGTATTTCCGGCGGTGTGCTGCTGTCATCCATGGAAAATAAAAAATACGGGCAATCCGGAATATTGTTATAATATGATCTATAACAGTGTTCCTTTCGGGCTGCCTGGTGAGAAGACAAGGGTTCTGGCTTTGGGGATGCAGTCATTACGGCTGATGTTCACCATAGAGGATGCAAAAGAAACGAAAGAGGTTCTTGAGGAATTCGTGAATATATATCATCATGGCGGTACGCCGGGACAGAGAGAATTTACCAAAGGTCATTTTAAAAGAGGAGCCGAATAAAGGTATATGATTAATGTAATTGTTGAGTTATCCAAATATATTATCCTGACATTGATGGTGGTCTATACGTTTCATTGTTTTTATATGGTCCGCCGTCAGAGCGAGGAAGAAAAGAATGAATTGCTGCACCAACAGCTGATGCTGATCTTCTTTATAGATTTTACGGCTTTTCTCGTGATCTATCTGAAGACGCTGGATTTTAAGGTGATTCAGTTCTATATGGAGATGATGGCGTTTTTTGCTGTGATACAGATTTTGTACCGCATCTGTTACAGAAAAGCATCCCTGCTGCTTGTGAACAATATGTGCATGCTTTTGAGTGTGGGATTTATCATGCTGTGCAGGCTGGATATTGCGACAGCTACGCGCCAGCTTCTGATCGCATCGGCAGGAAGTATTGTGTCCCTGATTATTCCGGTGATGATTCGCAGGATGAAGTTTCTGCGCAGGCTGACATGGCTTTATGCAGGCCTTGGCGTAATTCTTCTGGCGGCAGTACTTGTGCTTGCGCAGACAAGCTATGGAGCAAAGCTTTCTCTCATGGGAATTCAGCCTTCGGAAGTCATAAAAATCACCTTTGTATTCTTTATGGCTGCTCTTTTGTCGAAGGATACCAGTTTTTCGGCGGTTGTAAAGGCAACGGTGATCGCAGGTCTTCATGTGGGCATACTGGTATTGTCCAGAGACCTGGGAAGCGCGGTGATTTTCTTCGCAGCCTACCTGGTTATGATTTTTGTGTCTACGAAGAAAAAGTCCTATCTGGGACTGGGGCTGGCAGGCGGTTCTGTTGCTGCAGTGATTGCGTACTTTCTTTTCGGACATGTGCGTCAGAGAGTGAGTGCCTGGAAAGATCCCATGGCTGTATATCAGAATGAGGGATATCAGATCGTGCAGTCACTGTTTGCTATCGGTACAGGCGGCTGGTTCGGAATGGGGCTGTGTCAGGGATCTCCGGAAGTTATCCCGGTTGTAAAAAACGACTTTATTTTCAGCGCGATCTGCGAGGAGCTCGGGGGGATTTTTGCTATTTGCCTGATTCTGGTATGCATGAGCTTCTTCCTGATGATTGTAAATATTGCTGTTAAGATCAAAAATCCTTTTTATAAGCTGATTGCGCTGGGGCTTGGTACCGAATACGCTTTTCAGGTATTCCTTACAATTGGCGGAGCAACGAAATTTATCCCTATGACCGGCGTCACACTTCCGCTGGTGAGCTATGGCGGAAGTTCCGTTATGAGTACGATTCTGATGCTGGCGATCATTCAGGGACTGTATATTTTAAGAGAAGACGAGGACGAGGAATTTGAGAAACGCAGAAAAGAAGCGGCAAAAAGAGCTGGAGCAGGAGCGCAGGCGGCGGGAGAAAGAAATTATTAAGAAGCGGAAGGCAAGAAATCGCGAATATAATTTTGTTTCTGCCTTTTTTATCCTGATTTTTGTGAGCCTGATCGGTTACCTGATCTATTTTAATTCAGTAAAGAGTGAGACGTTTATTAACAGTCCGTACAATACCCGCCAGGATACGTTTTCGGACCGTGTTGTCAGAGGAAAGATTATTTCTTCTGATGGAGAAGTGCTGGCTCAGACGAATGTCAGCGAGGACGGTACAGAGGAACGTGTGTATCCATACAGCAATATATTTGCTCATGTGGTGGGATATGATTCCAACGGCAAGAGCGGTCTGGAGTCCGAGGCGAATTTCCAGCTGCTTACTTCTCATGCTTTTTTCCTGGAACAGATGAAGAATGAATTCCGGGGCGAAAAGAATGCGGGAGATAATGTGATCACCACTTTGAATGCCAGCCTTCAGACTACCGCGTATAATGCCCTGGGTGACAGGAAAGGAGCCGTAATCGCCATTGAGCCTTCCACGGGTAAGATACTGGCTATGGTAAGCAAGCCGGATTTTGACCCGAATGATATTGAAGAGAACTGGGATTCTCTTGTCAGTGACGAGACCAACAGCAGCCTTCTGAATCGTGCGACAATGGGACAGTATCCTCCGGGGTCGACGTTTAAAATTGTGACAGCTTTGGATTATTTCCGTACGAAGGGAAGTTTTGAAGGATACAGCTATCTGTGCGAGGGCAGTATCACGATGGAAGACCATACCATACGCTGTTATAATTCTACCGTTCATGGGCAGGAGGATTTTTATACAGCATTTGCAAATTCCTGTAACTGTGCATTTGCAGAAATCGGGACAGTGCTTGGCGGTAAATCTTTGAGAAAGACCAGTGAAGATCTTTTGTTTAATAAATCACTTCCGCTTAAGAATTCAAGAAAGAGCAGTTTTACGCTGGACGAAAGTTCACCGACAGCGCTGGTTATGCAGACTGCAATGGGACAGGGAAATACGCTTGTGAGCCCGCTCCATATGGCCCTGATCACTTCTACCATAGCGAACGGCGGAATTCTGATGCAGCCGTATCTGATCGATCAGGTGCAGAATAATGCAGGCGAGACAGTAAGTACTACGGAACCTGTTGAGTACAAGCGGCTGATGACGGATAATGAAGCGAATCTTCTTGGAAAACTCATGAAAAATGTTGTAACGAACGGTACAGCATCGGCATTAAACGGAAGAGCCTATACCGTAGCCGGAAAGACAGGGTCTGCAGAATTTGACGAAAACGGATCCAGTCATTCCTGGTTTATCGGTTACTGCAATGCGGATGATCCGGATCTTGTGGTTGCGATCATAGTGGAAAATGGCGGAACCGGAAGCGAGGCTGCTGTTCCGATTGCAGGACAGCTTTTTGATGCCTATTACTATGGTGGTTGACAGATTTGTGAATGGATTTTCCTGCATAAATGTATGAAAACACATGGAGGGATATTTCCGGTGGACAGTAACGAGGTCAACTTTCTATTGCCATGACCTGTAAAAAGAGGTATACTATATACAGGTTTTTCAGAAGAATTGCCGTGTGTTGACTGAGGCAGATTCCGGCGATTCTGAATACACACGCATTACAGGAGGATTTGCAGTATGATAGAAGCAACAAGCTGTGGCGGTGTGGTAATTCATCGGGGAAAGATACTGGCGTTATACAAGTCTTATAAGAACCGTTATGAAGGATGGGTTCTTCCAAAAGGCACTGTGGAGCCGGGAGAGACGTATGAGCAGACTGCTCTGCGGGAAGTTCGGGAGGAAGCGGATGTGAGAGCTTCCATCGTGAAGTATATCGGTAAGAGTCAATATAATTTTACGGTACCCGAAGATATGGTCACAAAAGAAGTACATTGGTATCTGATGACTGCTGATAATTATCATAGTAAACCTCAGCGGGAGGAATTTTTCGTGGATTCCGGTTATTATAAGTTTCACGAAATTTATCATCTGCTCCGTTTTTCCAATGAGAAACAGATTGTGGAAAAGGCATATCAGGAGTATCTGGAGATGAGAAGTGAAGGCAGCTGGGGAAAACAGCATAAGTATTATTGAAAGGTAAACGGGCTGTGTTTTTTTAACGCAGTCCTGTTTAAATTCTGAAGAAAAGGGAATCCTCCAGATAAGAACCGCAGCGAGTAGAAAAGGATTTCTGCAGATCTGGCAGAAGATAGATGGGAAAGGGCGGTGATATGGCATGCTGAAGTGGCACGAACACGTTTATGTAGATGAGGGAATCCATGACGCGCAGAAAATACGTACCAGACTGGATGAGAACAGACTGACGCCCGGAATATATCTTCTGACATTTTCCAATAATCCCCATCATCTGATGGAGATTATTCCGGCAGTGGCATTAAAACAAAGACCTGTTCGGGAACTTTGTCCGGTGATTTTCGGTATGGCGGGGAGCAAAGAGGAAGCCATTGATCTGGCATGCAGGATTCTGATGGAAGCATATGATGAGACAGGTGCCTTTGGCATAGAAGAATATTTGAAAAACAGGTGAGTACATGTTACATATACTGTGGATGATTTTGAAATTCATATTGATCGTGATCGGGATTCTTCTGGGGCTTGTGGTACTTGCACTTTTGCTTCTTCTGTTCTGTCCGGTATGTTACAGGGTACAGGCAGCCGGAAGCATGAAAGAGTGGAAGAAAGCGCATGGCAGTGCTTCTGTAAGCTGGCTGTTTGGCGGTATACGTTTTACCGTGTGTCTGCGGGACGGTAATCCGAAGCAGGAGATACGGATTCTTGGAATCTCACTGGAGAAGCTGAGGCATCTCAGGAAAACATCCCAAACTGCAGAAAAAGGTGGAGCAGATAAGAAGCAAAAGGCTTCATCAAAGAAAAAAGCTCCTGCAACCGTGCTTTCTGAGGGGAAGAAGCAGAAGAAACCGGATAAAGTGACAGAAGCACAAAATAAGGAGAAAGAGCCTTCTCCGATGATGCAGCCCAAAGATGCAGAAGATTTAGCGGTGCCGCAGTCCAAAGATGAGGAGGATTTACCGGTATCTTATCGGAAAGACAGCGAAAAAACATCAGTGCAACATCAGAAAGATCGAGAAATACCGCATGTATCAAGTAATAAAGAGCGAAAAACTTCCTCAGTGTCCTGCGGGAAAGATGAAGTTAATATTCCGTTAGCATTTCAGGATGACAGAGAAGATTCAACAGCATCACAGGTAAAATTGAGAAAAAAAACAGGTATTTTTCAGAAATTCAGGAATAAGATTTTCGGTATTCTGGACAGACTAAAAAGAATCCCCGGATTTATCCGGAATTTTCAGAAAAATATACAGAAGGCATATGCTCAGCTGGATTACTGGAAACAGTTTTTTGCACAGACAGAGGTGAAAGAAGCTGCCGTTTTTGCATGGCAGAGAATCCGGCGGTTATTGAAACATCTTTTGCCGGTCAAGATCCGGGGTCAGGTGACGTTTGGATGTGAAGATCCGTCGGTAACCGGAACATTGCTGGCAATTCTGGGAATTACGATTCCATTTCATAAGAACTGTCTGGAAGTTCATCCTCTTTTTGACGGAGAGAATTCTTTAGAAGGAGAAGTGAAGCTGTGCGGCAGAATTTACGGAATTGTTCTGATCATTACTGCAGTGCAGATTTATTTTAATAAAAATATCAAATATGTCATCAGCCGATGGAAGCATAAGGAGGAATCGTTATGACAAACGAAGACAAATACGAAAACAATTTTAAAGACACTGTGAGTTCATTGTTTCAGGGAATGGATGCATTTATCTCTGCAAAGACGGTTGTAGGGGATGCTATCCATGTGAATGATACGATTATCCTTCCGCTGGTTGATGTGACCTTTGGAATGGGAGCAGGCGCTTTTGCGGGAGAAAAGAAAAACAATGGCGGCGGTGGTATGACCGGTAAGGTTACCCCGTGTGCAGTGCTGGTAATTCAGAATGGAACTACGAAGCTTGTCAACATCAAGAATCAGGATGGACTTACAAAGATTCTGGATATGGTTCCTGATTTTGTAGACCGCTTTGCACCGAAAACGGCAGGCAGTGAGGGAGATACTGCTGATACAGATGCAATCTGATGCAGGAAAGAATGAGGCATGATAACACATGCCTGTATGAACAAAAATGAATATATGAACGATTATACAGATACAGAACAGGTATGCGAAGGGGCTGTTGCTGCATAAACTATAGTAAACCAAAGAAACTGGACGGATGGTTCGTGTGCAGACTGCTGGGGCTTGTAATGTTCTGTGTTGGAATCGGCATGATCATAGGAATGTTGATTACAGAAACTGTAATTATAATCATACTGGCAGCAATCTGCCTGCTGTGTGGTTATCATTTCTTTTGCAGATAGAAGGCGTGCGGGAAAACCTGCATGCCTTTTGTGATTTGGGCAAAAAAATACCCCCGCAGGACTGCGAGGGCAGGTGGAATCTTATGCTCTTTCAACTTTTCCGGATCTTAAGCAGGAAGTACATACGTACATCTTCTTTGATCCGCCGTTTGCTGTTTTAACTTTAACGGACTTTACGTTGGATTTCCACATCTTATTGGATCTTCTATGGGAATGACTCACATTGTTTCCGAAATGAGCAGCTTTTTCACAAATTGCGCATTTAGCCATGATAGCACCTCCTTGACGCTTTTTTTCAACAGACTTTATTTTAACAGATGAAATAGTCTTTTGCAAGCAAAAAAAGGAAAATTGTAAAATAAATATTTCTTTTTCTGTAAAAACAGGTTATAATACATACATACTAAACTGTAAATTTGGAGGTAACCATATGAATGGACGTATAGATTCCGGATTGGGACAGATTGTCATTGATACAGATGTCATCAAAACCTATGCGGGAAGTGTCGCAGTGGAATGTTTCGGAATTATCGGAATGGCCGCTGTCAGTATGAAAGACGGACTCGTGAAATTGCTTCGCAGAGAGAGCCTGCAGCATGGAATCAGTGTAATGATTACGGAAGAAAACAAGATTCGCCTGAATTTCCATGTGATCGTGGCATATGGCGTAAATATCAGTGCTATTGCGGATAACCTTGTCAGCAATGTCAAATATAAAGTCGAAGCCTTCACCGGACTGGAGATTGAGAAGATCAATATTTTCGTCGAAGGCGTGCGTGCGATAGATTAGTAAATTATAGGAGGAACTTGTGGTGAATACGAAAACCATAGATGCCAAGATACTTTCCAGAATGTTTCTGGCAGGTGCCAAGAATCTGGAAGCGAAAAAAGAGTGGATCAACGAATTGAATGTATTCCCGGTGCCGGACGGCGATACCGGAACCAATATGACCCTTACCATTATGTCAGCTGCTGCGGAAGTCGGCTCTCTGCAGGACCCGGATATGGAGACACTGGCCAAGGCTATATCTTCCGGTTCTTTGAGAGGCGCCAGAGGAAACTCCGGTGTTATTCTTTCTCAGCTCCTTCGCGGATTTACCAGAAGCGTTCGCAAGAGCAGCGAACTGACTGCAAAAGATATCGCAGCTGCTATGGAGAAAGGCGTAGAGACAGCTTACAAGGCTGTTATGAAGCCGAAGGAAGGAACGATTCTGACAGTTGCCAGAGAAGCAGCTGCAAGAGCTTCTGAAATTGCGGAAGATGTGGAAGATCTGGAAACATTTTTCAATGAAGTTTTTGCTCATGCAGAGGCAACTCTTGAAAAAACACCGGAAATGCTTCCTGTTCTGAAAGAAGCCGGTGTTGTGGATTCCGGCGGACAGGGACTTCTGGAAGTATTCAGAGGTGCAATAGACGGATTCCTTGGCAAAGAGATTGATTATTCCAGTTTCAGTGCATCCGGTGGTCCTGCGGTAACGAAGATTTCTCCGCAGGCAGAAGCAGATATTAAATTCGGTTACTGCACAGAATTTATCATTCTTCTGAATCAGCCGATGCCGGAGGAAGAGGAACATTCCTTCAAAGAATTCCTTACATCACTTGGCGATTCTATCGTACTCGTTGCAGATGATGAGATTGTGAAAGTTCATGTTCATACCAATCATCCGGGACAGGCGATTGAACGTGCTTTGACTTATGGCGCACTTTCCCGCATGAAGATTGATAACATGAGAGAAGAACATCAGGAAAAACTGATCAAGGATGCCGAAAAGCTGGCCAGAGAACAGGCCGCTCAGGAAGCAGAAGCAAAAGCTGCAGAGCCGCCGAAGGATTATGGTTTTATTTCCGTATCTGTCGGCAAGGGCCTTACAGAGATCTTCAAGGAACTTGGCGTGGATTATCTGATCGAAGGCGGACAGACCATGAATCCAAGTACCGAAGACATGCTCAATGCCATTGATAAGGTAAATGCAAAGACCATTTATATTTTCCCGAATAATAAGAATATTGTACTTGCAGCAAATCAGGCAAGAGACCTTACAGAAGATAAAGAAATCATCGTTGTTCCTACCAAGACGATTCCTCAGGGAATTACTGCTCTTATCAGTTTTGTACCTGAGAAATCCGCCGAAGAGAATGCGGAAGCCATGATGGAAGCAGTCTCCAAGGTGAAGACTGGTCAGATTACTTATGCAGTACGCGATACAAGAATTGATGACAAAGAAATCCATGAGGGTGATATCATGGGAATCGGTGACAGTGGAATGCTTGCTGTCGGTAAGGAACGTGCAGATGTTGCAAAAGAAACAGTTGCGGCAATGATGGACGACGAAGCGGAAGTCATCAGTGTATACTATGGTGCCGATATTGCCGAGGAAGAAGCAGAAGAATTGTGTGCTTTCCTGGAGGAAGAATATCCGGACTGTGAAGTAGAGCTGAATATGGGCGGACAGCCGATTTACTATTATGTGATTTCAGTGGAATAAAAAGAACATGACGAAAAAGGCGGAAGAAACTTCCGCTTTTTTCTTTGAGTTAAGAGGTTGATTAAATGAAAAGAGCACTGCGTGAATTAAAGGGAGTTGGAGAAAAAACAGAAAAATTATTCCGGAAAATCGGTATCAGTGATACTGATGATCTGCTGCGGTATTATCCGAGAACTTATGATTCTTATGAAGAACCGGTGCCGGTTTCTGATTTGGAAGAAGGCACTGCAGCGGCTGTCCGCGTAACGGTCACAACGGGCGTTTATGTAAATCAGGTGAGAAATCTTCAGGTGGTAACCATTACGGCAGCTGATGAGAGTGGAAAAATCCCTGTCGTCTGGTTTAATATGCCTTATCTTCGCAATACTCTGAAAAAAGGAAGCGTACTGATCTTTCGCGGACGTGTTGTGCGGAAACAGAAACACCTCCAGATAGAACATCCGGAAATTTTTACACCGGCTGCTTATGAGGAGGTTCTTCACAGTCTGCAGCCGATTTATGGACTGACTGCCGGGCTCACGGGAAAAACCATTGTTAAACTGCTGAAATCTCTGTTGGCGGAGCAGAACCTTCAGATGGAATATCTTCCTGAAGAATATCGGGAACGGTATCAGCTGGCAGATGCTAATTTTGCTGTTTCTGCGATTCATTTTCCAAAAAACAGAGAGCAGCTTCTGATTGCCAGAAAGCGTCTTGTTTTCGATGAATTTCTCCTGTTTATTCTGGCTGTGCAGCTGTTAAAAGAAAAAACAGAGGAGGCACCGAATTGTTTTTCCATGAAAAAAACATGGACGACCGAACAGATTATAGAAAATCTTCCGTACAGGCTTACAAACGCACAGCTGAATACCTGGCATGAAATTGAACGGGATCTTTGCGGTGAAGCACTGATGTCCAGACTGGTACAGGGGGATGTGGGAAGCGGAAAAACCATTCTTGCCTTTCTTGCCATGATAATGGCATCGGAAAATGGATGCCAGTCTGCATTGATGGTACCAACAGAGGTGCTTGCGCGCCAGCATTATGAAGCGTTTCTGAAGCTGAAAGAAGAGTATGGTCTTGCATGTACTGCTATTCTTCTGACAGGTTCCAACACAGCGAAAGAAAAACGGGAAAGATATGCCATGATCGCTTCTGGGGAGGCAGACATCATTATCGGAACACATGCATTGATTCAGGAAAGAATCGAGTATCAGCGTCTTGGTCTGGTGATTACCGATGAACAGCACCGGTTTGGTGTCAAACAGAGAGAAGCACTGACGACAAAAGGCAATCCCCCCAACGTGCTTGTCATGAGCGCCACACCTATTCCCAGAACGCTTGCCATCATTCTGTACGGAGATCTGGATATTTCCATTATTGATGAGCTGCCGGCCAAAAGACTTCCTATAAAAAACTGTGTGGTAGGCACATCTTACAGGCCGAAAGCATATACTTTCATAGAAAAACAGGTACGTGAAGGCAGGCAGGCATATATCATCTGTCCGATGGTGGAAGAAAGTGAAGGTCTGGATGCGGAAAATGTACTGGATTATACGAAGAAACTGCAGGGAATCTTTCCAAAAGATATCCGAATTTCCCATCTTCACGGAAAAATGAAACCAAAAGAAAAAAATCAGGTAATGGAAGCATTTGCGGCAGGGGAAATTCAGATTCTGGTGTCCACGACGGTGGTGGAAGTTGGCGTGAATGTGCCAAATGCTACCGTAATGATGGTTGAAAATGCAGAGAGATTCGGTCTTGCACAGCTTCATCAGCTCAGGGGCCGCGTCGGCAGGGGAGAATATCAGTCGTATTGTATTTTTATACAGGGAAATGATGTGAAAGAAACCTCAAAGCGACTGGAAATCTTAAATAAATTGAATGACGGATTCTTTATTGCCGGAGAAGATCTGAAGCTTCGCGGTCCGGGAGATCTGTTTGGAATCCGGCAGAGCGGTCTGCTGGAATTTAAGATCGGTGATATCTATCAGGATGCAGATATCCTGAAAACAGCCAGTGAAGCAGCGGGAGAAATTCTTTCGCTTGATCCGGATCTGACATTGCCGCAGCATGCAGCGTTGAAAGAAAAACTGACCTCCTATATGAGGGATGATCTGGAAAATCTGGGACTGTGATGTTGAAGGAAACCCGGTAACCAGAATTCTTCAGTATAACCCGGCAAAATAAATACGGTAAAATCACGAAAATTAAGATGACTGTAAATGATAACTGATGAAAAAGTAATAAAAGTCAGATGAAAAAGCAACGAAACTTCATGAATATGTACTGAATAATTGCCGGAAAAAGTGTCCGGAAATATGGGGAGATTTCCCGAAAACCCGCATAAACAGAGCATTTCCGTCAAAGAAAAACTTGCCAAAAAGCGGAAATCGTAGTATTATCCTATGGAACTAAAAATCATTTTTTACCCTGTAAGGAGGCTAATATATGGCTACAAGAGCAACAAAAAAAGCAGAGCCGAAGACAACAGTAAAAGAAGCTCCTGCTAAGAAGACAACAGCAAAAGCAGTAAAGGAAGAGGCTGCTGAAGCTAAAACAACTGCTAAAGCTGCTGAGAAAACAGCCGAAAAACCAGCCGCTAAAAAGACAACAACCAGAAAACCAGCAACAAGAAGAACAACAAAAAAATCTGAGGTTAATACAGAAGTGTATGTACAGTTCTGGGGCAAGGAAGTATATGCGAAGGACGTTGTAGCAAGTATCAAAAATATCTGGACTGAAGAGATGGGCAACAAAGAAGAAGATATTACAGACTTAAAAGTATACATCAAACCAGAAGATAACGGTGCACATTATGTCATTAACAATGACATTACTGGTTTCATCGGATTATAAGAAAAAGAAAGCAGACCCGGAAGGCAATTGCAGGAATGCAGTCGCTTCCCCGGGTCTTTTGCATTATAGAAGGGTATTCGGTATTTTTTTATGATACAACAGGGTTTTTCCTGGAAAGTGCTATTATATTCTTATGATTGTTTTGATTTTTGCATGCTTATTGCCGGCTTGTTTTTCTTGTCATATGTAAATGCTAATGATACAATGGATTGGTAAAGCGGTGGTTTATTGTGCGGAGAAAACTGTTTGTCAGAGGAAGCGGGATATAACTTTGTTCTGTATTATAGACTGTATGCAGTATTTGTTTTATTGGGGGAGCATATGGAAGAGAGAGTAAAAAATAAAAAAAGTGCCAGACCCACAGGGAATGTGATGTATGTGCCAGAGACAAAGCCGGAAAGAAACAACGAATCAAAACCTGTAATAAAAGCAAAATCAGAAAGAAAACCGGAAGCAACAGAAAAACGAAAAACAAAACCCGGAACAAGACAGGAAAAGAAAAAAATACCTGTTGTGCAGATCATGTTTTTGGCAGAAGCGTTTCTGATCATTCTTGCATTGATTATATTATTTGTTTTGAAAACACATGGAACAGATGCGGTTTCGGCAGATTCTGATGAAATTGCTGTGAGTGCGGATGGAGATGTGGTCGGTATGGCTCAGACAGAGGAATTGTCGGAACTGGATTTTTCTCCTCACTGTACAGAACAGACAACCCCTTCCAGTTTGATTGAGTATACGGAAATCAACATCAATGGAAATACTTTGAACGATATATCCGAATACAGATCTGCAGATGTACTGTCTTTTGGAATCGGAAACGACTACAGTAAGATTGAGGGAATTGCAACGTTCCGCGGAAATAATTTCCGGGATGATCCTACTTATGGTTATGCGGAAATGAAAGATTTTCAGCTGAAACAGGAATGGTCACATCAGACAGGTTCTCTTACTTACGGGGATGCCTGCTGGACAGGAAGCGGATGGACAGGTCAGCCTCTGATGGTAAAATGGCCGAAAGATACGAAAGCTGCCATGAATATGTATGACTGGGCAAAACAGGATGAGGAACTGGTGGAAGTGATTTATGCGTGTATGGACGGTTATATTTATTTTCTTGATCTCAAAACAGGAAAGCCTACCCGTGATGCTTTTTATCTGGGATATACATGCAAAGGGTCAGGAGCATTGGATCCGCGCGGTTATCCGATTATGTATGTGGGCGCCGGCTATGACAGCTATGAAGGTACAGCCAGAGCCTTTATCATTAATCTGATCGACTGCAGCGTGATGTATACCTTTGGTAATAATGATGAATTTTCGTTAAGAGGATCTCTGAGCTATTTTGATTCTTCTGCACTTGTGGATGTAGAAACGGATACATTGATTTATCCGGGAGAGAACGGAATTCTTTATCTTGTGAAACTGAATACCAGTTATGAAGAAGCTGCCGGAACTCTTTCGATTGCTCCGACGGTTGTCAAATGGCATTACAATGGAATTCGCTCCAGCATGGGCTCCTACTGGCTTGGAATGGAAGACAGTGCAGCTGTGTACGGCGGTTATCTTTTTATTGCGGACAACGGTGGAAACCTGATGTGCATAGATCTGAATACGCTTCAACTGGTATGGGTACAGGATGTGCTGGATGATTCCAACTCCACACCGGTTCTGTCTGTAGAGGATGGACATCTCTATCTGTATGTCAGCACTTCGTTCCGTCTCGGATGGAGAAGCTATGATACTGCGGAAGTTCCCATCTGGAAAATTGATGCGGAGACAGGAGAAATTGTATGGAAAACTCCTTATGAGTGTTACACGGAGGATGGAGTATCGGGAGGCGTACAGTCTACGATTGCCACTGGAAGGGAAGAATTGTCGGATTATATTTATGTGACAGTGGCAAGAACAGGAGAGTCGTATGATGGCGTGCTTGCCTGCATCAACAAGAAAACCGGAAATGTGGAATGGGAACATAAAGCTTATTACGCCTGGTCTTCACCAGTCTGTGTTTATAATTCCGATGGAAGCGGCAAAGTCCTCTACTGCAGCTGTGCGGGAAAAATGTATCTTCTGGATGGAAAAACGGGGGAGGTATGCGATATCCTTCAGCTCAGTGACGGTGCAATCGAGGCATCCCCTGCAGTATACAACAATTATGCAGTTGTCGGAACGAGGGACTGTGAAATCTGCGGAATAAAACTGCAGTAACTGTTCTTTGGAATAAAAAGGATTGAGAATGTTGTGAGGATAACTGAAATGATAGAATTATCTGAAAAAACAGGAATAAAACCTGTAGTTTTACAGGAAATCATACAGATGGCTCAAAAATATGAGGTGAAGAAAGTGATTCTTTTTGGCTCACGTGCACGTGGGGATTTCAAAGAAAGAAGCGATTGTGATATATCAAAAAGAGGAGAAAAATATGCAGGAACATCAGTTGCAAAAAAAACAGGATACGCCATCTGGTACCAGTGCCATTCTGGAAATGATAGAAGATAATCCGATCATCACGGCGGTGAAAGATGACAGTGGCCTGGAAGCCTGTCTGAAGGCGGAATCCGGGGTGGTATTTATTCTGTTTGGAGATATCTGCAATATTCATGAGATTGTAAAAAGGATAAAAGAGAATGGAAAGATTGCCATTGTACACATGGATCTTCTTGGAGGGATCGGAAGCAAAGACGTGGCGGTGGATTTTATCAGAAATCAGACAGAAGCAGACGGCATTATATCCACGAAAACGACTTTGCTGAAAAGGGCAAAAGAGCTGGGTATGTTTACGGTGCTGCGTTCTTTTATTCTGGATTCTATGTCTTTGAATGGAATCCGCAGACAGTATGAACAGGTAAAACCGAATATGGTAGAGATTCTTCCCGGAATCATGCCGAAAATTACAAAAAGGGTCGTGGAAGAGATTCCGGTTCCGGTGATCTGCGGAGGACTGATCTCGGACAAAGAGGACATTATCAGCGCGCTGAGTGCAGGTGCAGCAGCAATTTCTTCCACAAATCAGACAATCTGGGAATTATAAGGAAATTGTAAAAGAGGAAATGCGAATGCATAAAAAGAGAAAGCAGAAAGATCTTTTAAGATTCTGTGCAGTATATAGAAATGCAGAATAGAAGATTCCAACAAAAAATCCATAAAAAATTCCAACAAAAAAATTCACAAAAAGGTTGTTTTTTTATAACTCTAATGCTATAATTTCCTCATACATAATTACTGAGAGATGAAGAGCAGAGTGATTATATAGTATGATACTATAGGTTACTCTGCTCTTTTTTTGCATAAACACGCTCCAGGACAGTCGTTTTGTGGATTATTCTAATGTACAAGCGGTTCTGTTCATTATGCTGCTCTGAAAAAAGAAGAAAGGGGAGAGTCTCAAATGAGAGATGTCATCATTATAGGTGCCGGAGTTTCCGGATGTGCAATTGCCAGAGAGTTGTCCAGATATGAACTGGATATCTGCGTGGTTGAAAAAGAAAGCGATGTATGTGAAGGAACAAGCAAGGCAAACAGTGGTATCGTACACGGCGGATTTGACGCCAAACCCGGTTCACTGAAGGCGAAACTGAACGTGCAGGGAAATATCCTGATGGAAGAAATGTCCAAAACCCTGGATTTTCCATTTAAGAGAAATGGTTCTATGGTCATCTGCGAAAGACCGGAAGAGGTTTCCGGGCTGGAGAAGCTTTTGGAACAGGGAGTGAAAAACGGAGTACAGGAGATGAAAATCCTGACTCGAGAGCAGGCTTTGGAGCTGGAACCGAATCTGGCAGACGGAGTATATGCAGTGCTTCATATTCCATCCGGCGGAATTGTCTGTCCTTTTGAAATGAATATCGCTTATGCGGAAAACGCAGCACAGAACGGAGTGGAATTTTGCCTGGAGACGGAAGTACAGTCCATTGAAAAAATGGAAAAAGGATTTCGCCTTCATACAGATCAGGGAACGATGGAGGCAACCTGCGTGATTAATGCGGCAGGTGTTTATGCAGATGTTTTCCATAATATGGTCAGTGAACAGAAAATCCATATTACACCGAGAAGAGGTGATTATTGTCTCCTGGACAAGACCGCAGGCAGTTATGTGAGCCACACGATTTTCCAGCTTCCTACAGAAAAAGGAAAAGGAATCCTGGTGAGCCCTACGATTCATGGAAACCTTCTTCTGGGGCCGACAGCGATTGACATTGAGGATAAAGAGGCGACAGCTACTACGGCAGCAGGACTTGCAGAGATTATGGAAAAAAGTGTCAGATCAGTGAAAAATATTCCGACACGTCAGGTAATTACCTCTTTTGCAGGCCTCCGTGCGCATGAAGATCAGGGCGAATTTATCATCGGGGAACCGGAGGATGCAAGAGGCTTTATCGATGTTGCAGGTATCGAATCGCCAGGGCTGACCAGCGCTCCTGCAGTGGGACTTTATGTACGGGATATGGTAGCCGGAATCATGGAATTAAAAGAAAAGAAGGAGTTTGTCGAGACGAGAAAAGGCATTACACGTTTCAAGGAACTTTCTATGGAAGAACAGAATGAACTGATCAGGAAAAATCCGTCTTACGGCCGGATCGTCTGCCGATGTGAGGGAATTACGGAGGGAGAAATCCTGGATGCAGTGAGGAGACCGCTGGGAGCCCGGACTCTGGATGGAATCAAGCGTCGTACAAGAGCAGGAATGGGACGCTGCCAGGCCGGTTTCTGCACGCCGAAAACAATGGAACTGCTGGCGAAAGAGCTTCATCTGGAACTGAAAGATATCCGTAAAAACGGAAGGAGGGATGCGCAGTGAAACAGTGTGACCTTGTGATCGTTGGCGGCGGTCCGGCGGGACTGGCTGCGGCAATTGCGGCAAAAAAGAACGGAATCAATGATATTCTGATTGTGGAACGTGATGAAAAACTGGGAGGCATTCTGAACCAGTGTATTCATAATGGATTTGGTCTTCATACTTTTCACGAGGAACTGACCGGACCGGAGTATGCGTACCGTTTTATTCAAATGGCGGAGGAACTGGAAATTCCGTATATGACCGGTTCCATGGTGCTGGATATTACCCCTGAGAAAAAACTGACTGTGATCAACCGTACAGAAGGCGTGATGGAAATTCAGGCAAAATCGGTGATTCTTGCCATGGGCTGCCGGGAACGTCCGAGAGGTGCCCTGAATATTCCGGGATACCGTCCAATGGGGATTTATTCTGCAGGAACTGCGCAGAGACTGGTGAATGTGGATGGATTTCTTCCAGGCAAAGAAGTAGTCATTCTCGGTTCCGGTGATATCGGTTTGATCATGGCAAGAAGAATGACACTGGAGGGTGCAAAGGTCAAAGTCGTTGCAGAGTTGATGCCATATTCCGGCGGACTTAAGAGAAACATTGTACAGTGTCTGGATGATTTTGGAATCCCGCTGAAACTGAGCCATACAGTTGTTGAAATTAAGGGAAAACAAAAATTGGAAGGTGTAACGCTTGCCCGTGTGGATGAGCATAATCGCCCGATACCGGGAACAGAAGAGTATTATGCATGTGATACCCTGCTTTTGTCCTGCGGTCTGATTCCGGAAAATGAACTGAGCAGAGAAATGGGAATTGCCATGAATCCTGTAACAAACGGACCAGTCGTAGACGAAAGTCTGGAGACAAGTATTCCTGGCGTGTTTGTATGCGGAAATGTACTCCATGTTCATGATCTGGTGGATTTTGTTTCTGAGGAGGCAGCAGTTGCCGGAAGAAATGCAGCGGATTACATCCGCGGCAATATGGAAGAGAAAAAGTCACAGGGAATTCCGGTAGAAACAGAAGGCGGCATCCGTTATTCCGTACCATCTGTTGTTGAGCCGGAACGTATGCATGAGCCGGTGAAAGTACGTTTCCGTGTGGGAAATGTTTACACAAACTGCTATATCAGTTTATATCTGGATGACATACGTATCCAGCGAAAAAAGAGACAAATCGTTACACCGGGAGAAATGGAGGAAATGGTTCTGAAAAAAGAATTTTTCCAGGAATATGGACGACCGGAGAAGATTCGCATCGTACTGGAACAGGCAAAACAGGATGACCGGGAGGTGAACGGCAATGAGTAACAGGATACTGACCTGTATCGGATGCCCCATGGGATGTACGCTTCAGGTAGAAATGGATGGACAAATAGTAAAAAGTGTGACAGGGAACACCTGCAAACGCGGTGATACCTACGCAAGAAAAGAAGTGACGGATCCGACAAGAATTGTCACGACAACCGTACGTCTCAAAAACGGTGGTGTTGTTTCCGTCAAAACAAAAGAAGATATTCCGAAGGGAAAAATCCTGGAATGCGTAAAGGAACTGAAGCAACTGGTTGTGGAAGGCCCGGTTAAAATTGGCCAGGTAGTGCTGGAAAATACCGCAGGTACAGGAATTCCTGTAGTTGCTACGTCATTTTCCAAATAAAAATTCTGAGAGGATAGCAACCAGACTGTTTTAGAATGTGGTTGAAAATAGTCTGGCTGCTGATAAATACCGTTTCATTATGAAAATATGTATTTTTCCATGATATATGGATGCTTGTTGGTTATTTTTCAGATGGTTTTGGGTATATGGCTCAAATAATGCCATTTTATGAATAAACTTCTAGTGTATTATTTCCGTTACTCCACATAATAACATCGTAACATCCAACCAAACAAAAATAACCAAGGAGGAAATGAATCATGTCAAATACAAATTCTTCTTCTAACAGAGCAGTTGTACCGGAAGCCAAGGGTGCTTTAGACCGTTTCAAATTTGAAGTGGCAAGTGAACTGGGTGTGCCGCTGACGGATGGATACAACGGAAACCTGACCTCCAAACAGAATGGTTCTGTTGGTGGATATATGGTGAAAAAAATGATTGAGGCACAGGAAAGACAGATGTCCCAGGGCCAGGGTGGAATGAGCCAGATGTAATCCTGAAATATCCGGCGATACGATAGTATGTGCGATAATGATGGAATTATCCGCATAAATACGAAAGTAGAATAAAGAAATTGCCAGGACGAAAAAACGGCGCTGCTTTATAATCATAAGGATTATAAGACAGCGCTGTTTTATAAGCTTCGTGATGACCTTTTTCATTTTGCCGCGGTATTTTCTGGTTGCGACAAGTTTGCCGTCCAGAATTTCAATACATGGATGGATATTCAGAATCCGGCTGCCGAGACATACCACGTTGCTGACGCGTCCGCCTGCGCGGAGAAATTCCAGGTTATCCGGAAGAAAACACATTCTGGCGCGTTCGATCAGAGTGTTTGCAGCGTCTGCAGCTTCCTGAATGGTCATTTCCGGATGTTCTTCAAGAAGTTTTGCGACTTCTGTTACGACTGCAGCCTGACCGATGGAAACCTGTCTGGTATCTATGGCGGTGATATAATCACGGTCCTCTGCCGCAATAAGTGCGCTCTGGTAAGAACAGGTGGTTATGGAAGAATATGCAAGATAAAGAATTTGTGAATCAGGATATTCTGCATGGATTTCATCAAAAACACGAATGAAATCTTCCGGTGAGCATCCGCTGGTTCTTGGAAGTTTGCCTGTGTCATGATAATAATCACAGATTTTCTGTACAGGGAAAGAACCATCATCAAGAGTTTCTGTATCAAAAGAAACGTGCATGGGAGCCAGGCGGATGTGATAGCGGGAAGCAAGCTCAGGCGTAAGATCCGAGCCGGTTTCGGCAACGAGGATAATTGGATTCATGGGGAATCTCCTTTCAAGAAATGCGTTTAAAACTCCATAAAAAAGAGCTATTATTAATATGATACATGGTAATTGAAACGAGGCCAAGAGGGTATTGATGGGATTGTCATCTTTTGTGAGTTTTTGTATCATAGATGTTCGGAGGACTATTACATAAAACAGTAAATGGCAAAACATTAACAAATTATGAATTTTGTATATTTTGCAAGAATTAGTTGCACTTCTTTTGGCGAGTTGTTATAATAATAGAGATATAAGCACAATAAAAATAGAATGTAATGTATGGAGAGGTGGACTATGAATTTAGGAATCATTGCACACAACAGCAAAAAAGTTCTGATTGAAGACTTCTGCATCGCTTATAAGAACATTCTGGCGAAACACGAGGTATATGCGACCGGAACTACAGGAAGAAGGATTGAAGAAGTGACAAGTCTTCATGTACACAAATTCCTGGCCGGAAGTATTGGTGGAGATAAACAGTTCATGGAAATGGTGGAACGTCAGAATCTGGATATGGTGATTCTTTTTTACAATCCGGTTATGATCGATCCGAAGGAACCGGACATCATGGCAATTGTAAGACGCTGCGACCAGTATAATATTCCGGTGGCAACCAATATTGCTACGGCAGAACTTCTGATTCTGGGACTTGCCCGTGGAGACCTTGATTGGAGACTGAATCTGAGATGAGAGTGATTGCAGGAAAGGCCAGGCGCCTTCAGTTAAAAACCGTACCGGGACTGGATACCCGGCCAACTACCGACCGAATCAAAGAAACATTGTTTAATATCCTGCAGCCGGAACTTCTGGACTGCAGATTCCTTGATCTGTTCAGCGGAAGCGGCGGTATTGGTATCGAAGCGCTGAGCCGCGGTGCTCAGTATGCTGTCTTTGTGGAAAAAAATCCCAAAGCATGTGCCTGCATCAGGGAAAATCTTTCATTTACAAAACTCGCAGAAAATGGTAAACTGCTGAACATGGATGTTCTTCAGGCCCTTCGTTCCCTTGAGCATAAAGGTGTATTTGACTGTGTATTTATGGATCCGCCTTATCAGCAGGAACTGGAACGACAGGTTCTGGAATATCTCAGGGAGAGCAGTATTATTGATGAAAATACGCTGATCATTGTGGAAGCGGATCTGAAGACGGATTTTTCTTATGCAGAGGATCTGGGGTATTGTCTTCTCCGTTCTAAGGAGTACAAGACCAATAAACATGTTTTCCTGAAAAAATTACCGTAAGAGAAAGAGAGATTATACGATGGTAACAGCCGTTTATCCTGGAAGTTTCGATCCGGCTACTTATGGACATCTTGATATTATCCGCCGGGCAAGTATTTCCTTTGACCAGGTAATTGTTGGAGTTTTGCATAATTCTGCAAAAAGTCCGTTGTTTTCTGTAGAAGAACGTGTTAATATATTGGAAAAGGCGACGAGAAATCTCCCTAATGTCATTGTGAAGCCGTTTGATGGCCTCTCGGTAAATTTTGCCAGAGAGAATCAGGCTCAGGTGATTGTCAGGGGGCTTCGTGCTGTCACGGATTTTGAATATGAACTGCAGATGGCCCAGACCAACCGTGTTCTGGCACCGGATATCGATACCGTATTTCTGACGACAAGTCTGGAATATGCATATTTAAGTTCCACAATTATGAAAGAGGTTGCGAAGTTTGGCGGAGACTTATCCAAATTCGCACCGCCCGAGATTATCGAAGCAGTTAAGGCTAAGATGTACGAAAAATAGAGAAAATAAGGAGAGTGTACTATGAGCAGCAGAATTGAACAGATCATTGAGGAAATCGAGGAATATGTAGACAGCTGTAAATTTCAGCCGTTATCAACGACTAAGATCGTAGTAAATAAAGAAGAGATTGATGAACTTTTACGAGAACTCCGCCTGAAAACTCCGGATGAGATCAAACGTTACCAGAAGATCATCAGCAACAAGGACGCCATTCTGGAAGATGCACAGGTGAAGGCAGACAGCCTGATCGCAGATGCACAGGCAAAGGCTCAGGAACTGGTTACCCAGCATGAGATTATGCAGAAAGCTTATGCACAGGCAAATGAGACAATCAATGCAGCGAATAAACAGGCACAGGAAATTCTTGATTCCGCAACACAGGATGCCAACAGCATCCGTCTCAGTGCCATTACTTATACAGATGACATGATGGCAAATATCGGGGCTGTTCTTAATCAGACTCTGGAAGATGCAGGCGGCAAATACAAAGGATTTATCGAAGCTCTGCAGGCCTGCCTCGAGGTTGTGAATCATAATCGTCAGGAATTGGCTCCTCAGACTGCACAGGCAGCTGCCATGTCCGGTACTTATCATGAAGAACCGGAAGCAGCAGACGATGATACCATGTTAGACGAGCTTGGAGAAAACTAATACGAACAGGAACGTCAGAAGACTGTTCAGACATTTTGCACTTAGGAAGGGCAGGAATGACAGGCGTTTGTCAGTGACACTTCTGGTTTGAGCCATGATACAGCAGCCGCCGAAGGCAGTCAGCGCCATGGAGACCGGATATTGTATTTCGAATGGCAGATCAGACAGGGCAATCTGGTGAAGTCCTGTTGTCAGTTCCATTGTTCCCAGGATCAGACTGCACAGATCTGCGGACCATTTCCAGCAGTGACGGATGCAGGCGGAAATCAGTGAAAACAGGAGAATGTAACCGCCCAGACGGGTGATGGTTTCGAATCCGTTCATAATAGAGACGTCTATGATGCTTCCTGGTGAGCTGGCAGTAGATGTCTCTTTTTTTAAAGTGATTTGTCTGCCTGATGACGTTTCTGAAGGAGATGAGTTCCCGGAACGGGTATGTCCATGGAAAATCAGAAATCGGAAAAAGAGCATACATGCAGCATCTGCCAACAGAAGAATTCCCCAAATCTCTCCGGCGGATATTTTTTGTCCAAGGCAGATCTGCGCAAGATAAGTTGTCAGAAATGCGGGACTTGGCTGATTGGCAAAGGTCAGAAGATATTCGGCTTCCCTTTTGCTGATTTTGCCGCAGGAATAGAGGTCTGATGCAAGCTTGGCTCCCATGGGATAACCGCAGAGCATTCCCAGCAGAAACGCATATGCGCCGGACGGCGACAGCCCGAATAGAATACGCCAGAAATTACGAAACGGTGACAGGGCTTTTTCGATGCAGTCTGTCCGTATGAGAAGTCCTGTCAGAATCAGAAACGGAAGAAGTGTAGGAAGAAGGGTGTTCAGCCACAATTTCATGCCGTCCTGTGCAGCAGAAAGAGATTCCTGCGGATATGTCAGTAAAAAGAGCAAAAGAAAAAGAATTCCGGCAGGTGTCAGAATTTTTTTGATGATTATTCTGTTCATGATCAATTCCGTTTTTTTTACTATATGGGACTGGTGTATAGAATATTCATATGGGAATAATAAAAAAAACCATAGAATTGGAGGAAAATAAAATGAGAGTTTTGGAAAATTGCGAACCAAAGAAAGTATTTTATTATTTTGAGGAAATATGTAAAATCCCGCACGGTTCTGGAAACACGAAAGAACTCAGTGATTATCTTGTGAATTTTGCCAGAGAGCGTGGCCTGGAATATGTACAGGATGAGATGAATAATGTCGTGATTTACAAACCGGCAACTCCGGGATACGAAAATGCTCCGACAGTCATCCTTCAGGGACATATGGATATGGTCTGTGAAAAGCGCCCGGATGTGGAACATGATTTCACAAAAGACGGATTGAAACTATCTGTTGTAGATGGATGTGTTTCTGCAAATGGAACCACTCTTGGCGGCGATGACGGAATTGCAGTAGCTTATGGTCTTGCGCTTCTTGACAGTGATGATCTTGCACATCCGGCTCTGGAAGTACTGATTACTGTAGATGAAGAAATTGGTCTTCTTGGAGCAGAAGGGTTTGACTGCAGTGTCCTGAAGGGCAAACGTCTGATCAATCTGGATTCAGAAGCGGAAGGCAGTTTGTGGATCAGCTGTGCAGGCGGTCTGTGTGCCAACAGTTTTATCCCGGTGATGAGAGTCGAGGCAGAGGGACAGAAACTTCATGTAAAAGTATGCGGTCTTATGGGCGGACATTCCGGCGCGGAAATTGACAAAAAACGCGCCAATGCCAATGTATTGATGGGAAGATTTCTGTATGGACTGAAAAAGCATGCAGATTATGAAATTGTGTCTCTGGCAGGCGGACAGAAGGACAATGCCATTACAAGAGAAGCAAATGCGGAAATTCTTACAACAGAGGAAGAAATTGCTGCAATCCGGGAATATGCAGCTGTCTGCCAGGCGGGACTCCGTGATGAATATACAGGAACAGATGAAGGAATTACGGTTGAAATTACAGAGGAAGGAGCTGCCAGTGCCAGAGTTCTTCATCCGATCAGCCGTGAGGAGGTGCTGTTCTATCTTATGCAGATTCCGTTTGGCGTTCAGAAGATGAGCGGAACGATTGAAGGACTTGTGGAGACATCCTCCAATATCGGAATTGTGGAATTGGGAGAAGAGGAATTCTTTGCCTCTTCCAGTGTGAGAAGCTCCGTTGAGGCGGCAAGAGATGCATTGGCTGACAAAATTGAATATCTGACAGAATTTCTTGGCGGTGAATATGAGGTGCAGGGAGCATATCCGGCATGGGAATACCGGAAAGATTCTCCGCTCCGTGACAAGATGGTGGAAGTGTACCGCCAGATGTACGGTGAAGAACCGAAGGTTGTGGCGATTCATGCAGGACTGGAATGCGGACTGTTCTACAAAAAAATTGAGAATCTGGACTGTGTTTCCCTTGGACCGAATATGAAAGATATCCATACTTCGGAAGAAGTTCTGGATATAGCCTCCACAAAACGTGTGTGGGAATACCTTGTTAAGGCTTTGGAAACTTTAAAAGACTGATGATACGCAGGAGCCTCTGCAGGACAGAACAATTTGTCTGTCTGGAAGAGGCTCCATTTTATATGTCGGAAATGACCGGGAATTTTCTGATTCTAAAGAAGGGTGCAGCCACATATAATATCTGGTACATTGAATAATAAACTGCCATTTATTCGATGGAATGGTACACGGTATGGGAGGCGGAGCATGAAGTCCGGATGGAAGCGACTGATTCCTGTATATTTTGTTCTTCTGACAGCAGTGATGTATCTTCTGACAGTAATCCATGAGAGAAGCCGGGCTTCTGTTCTGCAAATGAACACCTGTGAGGGAGAAGATTTTCGAAAACAGGAATTGCTTCCGGAGGTTTATGAGGAGATTCGGAAGCTTTCCAAATCAGGAGGATCCTTTGGAGAACTTCTGACAGCAGCAATGCTGAACGGGAATTTTCATCCGAAAACAGTGTGCACGGACAGAGAACCGTATTACCACTATAAACGGAAAGAATTTGATTTTCTGAAAAGCTGTTATGAGGCTGTCTGGGCAGATCTCATATATTTTCCCATACCGTCAGGAGACATTTCTTATGAAAATACATGGCTGGATTCCAGAGATTATGGAGGGAATCGCTTTCATGAGGGAACGGATCTGTTTGGAAAAGTGGAAATACCCGGATATTATCCGGTGATCAGCATGACAGATGGTACGGTAGAACAGATTGGATGGCTGCCTCTTGGAGGATACCGTATCGGAATCCGGTCAGCCCACGGCGGATATTTTTATTATGCCCATTTATCGGAATATGAGCGGAATTTCGGGGAGGGAGAACAGATAGAAGCGGGAGATATTCTGGGCTATATGGGAAATACCGGATATGGGGCAGAAGGAACCGTGGGACAGTTTCCGGTGCACCTGCATCTTGGAATCTATATCAACACTTCTTCCGGAGAAGAGGTGAGCGTCAATCCCTACTGGGTTTTGCGGGCAATTCATAAAAATATCATAAACTATTCATATTAATAGAAATTTCTCCTGATTTTGTGCTATAATGAAAAACGTATGGAAATGCAAGGAGCGAGTAATAATGGAAATACAGTTGTGGAGAAGCATTTTATGTCCCTATGAACTTGCGGTCAAAGAACTGATCGTGAAATTTGAACATATTATCACAGAACATAAGCTGAATGATCTGTATTCCCCCATAGAGCAGGTAAGCGGACGTGTGAAGAGCGTGTCCAGTATTCTGGAGAAGATGCAGCGCAAGCACATTCCCATGGAGCGGATGGAGGAAGAAGTGGAGGATATAGCAGGAGTCAGGATTATCTGCCAGTTTGAGGAAGATATCGAAACCGTAGCCTCCATTATCCAGAATCGTTCAGATATGGTCATCAAGAGCGAAAAAAATTACCTGAAACATATTAAACAGAGCGGTTACAGGAGTTACCATCTGATTATTTATTATACCGTAGATACGATAAACGGACCCAAGAAACTGCAGGCAGAGATTCAGATCCGTACCATGGCCATGAATTTCTGGGCAACCATTGAGCATTCTCTTCAGTATAAATATAAGGGCGATATGCCCGCACATGTGGCTGAACGTCTCAGTAAGGCTGCAGATGCCATTATTTCCCTTGACAAGGAAATGGCTTCTGTCCGCAATGAGATTATGGATGCACAGAATTCCTCCCAGATGCAGTCTAATCTGGTGCGGGATATTTTGCTGAATATTGAGAATTTGTACAAACTTTCCAATAAAAGAGAAGTCACGAAAATACAGGATGAGTTTCTGAGAGTGTTTAAGACGAAGGATCTGAAGCAGCTGGAGAGATTTCACCGTCAGCTTGATATTATCGCTGAAGGATATCGTGCACAGGCAGTTACCCATGACCTGTAGGCAGAGTCAGAGACAGGAGGCACATGTTAGAGAATAAAAAGGCAATGATTTTTGACCTGGACGGAACACTGGTGGATTCCATGTGGGTCTGGGATCAGATCGATATTGATTATCTTGGCAGGCTGGGGTATGAGGTTCCGCAGGATCTCCAGCCGGCTATTGAAGGAATGGGATTTACAGAAGTGGCTGTCTATTTTAAGGAGAGGTTTCACATACCGGATTCCATTGAAGAAATCAAAAAAACATGGCAGGATATGGCTATGGAACAGTATTGTTATAAAATCCCTCTGAAACCGGGAGTCTGTGATTTTCTGAACTATGTGAAATCACAGGGAATGAAAACAGCTGTTGCGTCCAGCAATGACAGGAAACTGATTGAGTCTGCACTGGTCTGTCATGGAATCAGAGAGTATTTTGACTGCATTATCACTGCCTGTGAGGTAAAAAAAGGCAAACCGGCACCGGATGTTTATCTGGAAGCGGCAAGACGGCTTCAGACAGACCCGTCTGAATGCCTGGTATTTGAAGACATTGTTCCGGGAATCCTGGCGGGCAAATCAGCGGGGATGAAGGTATGTGCAGTGGAAGATGATTACAGTATCCCCCAGAGAGAAGAAAAAAGAAAAACTGCCGATTATTATATCCGGTCTTATGATGAGATCCTGGCAGGTACATATGAGGAATTATAGATGCAGAATTTTTTACCGGTCAATAATAAAGAAATGAAAGAACGGGGATGGGAACAGGTAGACTTTGTCTATGTGACAGGAGATGCCTATGTAGACCATTCCTCTTTTGGCGCGGCGATCATCAGCAGACTGCTGGAGAGCCGCGGCTATCGCGTGGGAATGATTCCGCAGCCGGACTGGCGCAATGAGGAGAGCATCCGGGTATTCGGAGAACCGCGTCTGGGCTTTCTGGTAACAGCGGGTAATATGGATTCCATGGTGAATCATTACAGTGTTTCCGGGAAACGAAGACAGAAGGATTCCTATTCGCCCGGAGGCCAGATGGGTCTTCGCCCGGATATGCCCACCATTGTATACAGCAATCTGATCCGCAGGACATATAAGCATACGCCGATTATCCTGGGCGGCATTGAGGCAAGTCTTCGAAGAATGGCTCATTATGATTACTGGCAGAATAAAGTACGCCGCAGTGTACTGATGGATTCGGGAGCGGATCTTATTTCCTATGGCATGGGGGAACATTCCATTCTGGAAATTGCAGATGCTCTGAACAGCGGTATTCCGGTGCAGGAACTGACTTACATTCCGGGAACCGTTTATAAATGCAGAAATCTTTCCAGAGCCTACGATCCAATTGTACTGCCTTCCTTTGAAGAACTTCAGGAAAGCAAAAAGGCTTATGCAGACAGTTTTGCCATACAGTACAAAAATACAGATCCCTTTACTGCAAAACCGCTGGCAGAATCTTACGGGACGAAGGGGTATGTGATTCAGAACCCTCCGTCCAGACCGTTATCGCAGCAGGAAATGGACGATGTTTATGATCTTCCTTATACCGGGAAATACCATCCGATGTATGAAAAAGACGGAGGAATCCCGGCGCTGGAGGAAGTAAAATTCAGTCTGACCAGTAACCGGGGCTGCTTTGGCGGCTGCAGTTTCTGTGCGCTGACATTTCACCAGGGAAGGATCCTTCAGACACGAAGTCATGAATCGATTCTCCGGGAAGCAGTACGAATGACGGAGGATCCTGATTTTAAGGGCTATATTCATGATGTGGGAGGACCGACGGCAGATTTTCGCCAGCCGTCCTGTGAGAAACAGCTGACAAAGGGCGTCTGTCAGAACAGACAGTGTTTATTTCCGTCACCGTGCAAGAATCTGAAAGTGGATCATTCGGATTATGTGGCACTCCTTCGCAAACTGCGGGAACTGCCAAAAGTAAAAAAAGTATTTATCCGTTCCGGAGTCCGTTTTGATTATGTGATGGCGGACCGGAATCCGGAATTTCTACGGGAACTGGTGGAACACCACGTGAGCGGGCAGCTGCGTGTGGCTCCGGAGCATGTTTCCAACCAGGTACTGAAGTTTATGGGAAAGCCATCTCATGAAGTGTACGAAAGCTTTCTGAAAGCTTATGATAAGGTGAATCAAAAAACAGGAAAACAGCAGTATGCAGTACCGTACTTCATGTCTTCGCATCCGGGATGTACCATGAAGGAAGCAATAAAACTTGCGGAATATGTGCGGGATCTTGGCTTTACCCCGGAGCAGGTGCAGGATTTTTATCCCACACCGTCCACTCTTTCCACCTGTATGTATTATACAGGAATTCATCCGCTTACCGGAGAGAAGGTTTACGTTCCGCGCAGTCCCCACGAGAAGGCAATTCAGCGGGCACTGATGCAGTATAAAAATCCTGCCAACCGGGAGCTTGTACTGGAGGGGCTGAAGATCGCGGGAAGAATGGATCTGGTGGGATATGGAAAGCAGTGCCTGTTAAGACCGGAAAAAAGCCGGACAGGCGCCGGAAGTCCGAAGAACAGACAGAAACCACAGGACAGGAAGAAAACCATCCGCAATATACACAAGAAAAAACAAAATAAACGATAAAGGAGCATTTGATGAGCAGTACAAAACGTAAAAAACGGATTTCCAAGGGAAATTTCGGCTATTTTGCATCAGAGAAAAAGCACCGTCTGGCTGTTACTGCAATCCTGTTTGCAGTTCCTCTCAGTGTGTTCTTTGCTGCATGGATCATTTTGAAGACGCGTATGACGATCTGGACAGTGGGATGTGTGGTAGGATGCCTTCCTGCCTGCCGTTCCATGGTGAATCTGATCATGATTCTGATGCGGCATCCCATGGACCGGAATCTGTATGAAGAGATCCATTCGCATGCCGGCAGTCTTGTGATGGCTTATGAGATGTATATGACGTTTTATGAAAAGAGCGCATATATCGATGCCTTTGCCATCTGCGGCAATGAAGTGGTGGGATACAGCAGTGATCCGGATATTGATACTGATTTTATGGCAAAAGAAGCACAGAAGATCGTACGCAAGAATGGATATAAGGTGAATATAAAAATTGTCAGAGACCTGCGCCCTTATCTGGAACGTCTGGATTCCATGAATGAACACAGAGAGTCTCTGGAAGAAGGCATTCGGTTTACCCCGGATGAAAAATATCCGGATCTTTCCAGAAATGAACTGATCAGACACACATTGCTTGCCATCTGTCTGTAGGAGGAGTTCATGAAACAATTGATCATCGGAGAAAATGAAGCGGGGCAGCGCTTTGACAAATATCTGGCAAAGCTTCTGAAAGAAGCGCCCAAGAGTTTTTTCTACAAAATGCTGAGGAAGAAGAACATCACTCTGAATGGCAAAAAGGCCACAGGAAATGAAAAGCTTTCCGCGGGAGATGAGGTGAAACTGTTCCTCAGTGATGAGACGTTTGAGAAGTTTGCCGGAAACAGGGAGGTAGCCAGAGCGGTCTGCCGTCTGGATGTGATCTATGAGGATGAGAATATCCTTCTGATCAATAAGCCTGCCGGGATGCTGTCGCAGCCATCGGAGAGCAGAGAAGCCTCTCTGGTGGAATATGTGATCGGATATCTTCTGCAAAAAGGTGAGGTTACGGAAGAAAGCCTGAAAACGTTTAAGCCGGCTGTCTGCAACCGCCTTGACAGAAATACCAGCGGAATTGTTGCAGCAGGAAAGAGTCTTGCCGGGCTTCAGGAGCTGTCCGCGCTTTTTCATGACCGTACAATTCACAAAGATTACCTTTGTCTGACAGAAGGTGTCATAAAAAATGAAAAATATATCAAAGGATATTTGCATAAAGACGAAAAATGTAATAAAGTAACAATATATCATTCTGACCGGGGAGAAGGGATTCCGGAAGAGGCACTTCCTGTTGAGACACGGTATCTTCCGTGGGGGGACAACGGAAGAATGACACTTCTTTCCGTAAGACTGATTACCGGACGAACGCATCAGATTCGGGCACATCTTGCCAGCATCAGTCATCCGATTGCCGGCGACAGGAAGTATGGAAGCGAACCATTCAACCGGGAACTTTACAGAATGTACGAACTGAAGCATCAGCTGCTTCATGCATACAGACTGGAATTCCCTGATATGGAGGGAGTTCTTGCGGGCTTATCCCGGAAGGTATTTACGGCACCTGTGCCGGAGAACTTTTTTTACATGATAAAGAAGGAACATTTAGAGGAGAGTTATTATGAAAATCTGGAAAGAGCTGTGGGAATATGTAAAGATGATTATCATTGTGGTAATCGTAGTGACACTGGTGAATAATGTGATTCTGATCAATGCGAAGATTCCTTCGGAATCGATGGAAAAAACGATTATGGCAGGTGACCGGATTTTTGGTTTCCGCCTGTCTTATGGTATTAATCTGGATTTCTTCGGACATCAGTATGTGAAGAAATACAAAGATCCGGAAAGATTTGACATTATTATCTTTAAATATCCGGATGATGAGAGCCAGCTGTTTATCAAGCGTCTGATCGGTCTGCCCGGAGAAACGGTAGAGATCAGAGACGGTAAGGTTTACATCAATGGTTCCGTGGAACCGCTGGATGACAGTTTTGTTCCGGAGACTCCGCTGGGAGATTTCGGTCCTTATAAGGTTCCCGAAGATCACTATTTTATGCTGGGTGACAACCGGCAGAATTCCAGAGATTCCAGATACTGGAAGAATACGTTTGTATCCTTTGATCAGATCGTGGGCAAGGCGATCATCCGTTACTTCCCGTCCATGAAACTTCTGACGAAAAAATAAACCTCTGATAAACATATCAATTTCTGCAGAATGAAGGTTGAAGGAGTTTGATGATATGGCGACCTGGAGCAGCCGGGGATTGCGCGGTTCCACATTGGAGGAACTGGTCAACAGAACAAATGAACAGTACAGGGAAAAGGGGCTGGCTCTGATTCAGAAGATTCCGACTCCGATTACTCCCGTACGAATGGATAAAGAAAACCGGCACATTACGCTGGCCTATTTTGAGCAGCGCAGTACGGTGGATTATATCGGGGCAGTGCAGGGGATTCCTGTCTGCTTCGATGCGAAAGAATGCAGTACGGACACGTTTCCCTTAAGCAATATCCATCCTCATCAGGTGGAATTTATGAAAGCTTTTGAGGAACAGGGAGGTGTTGCATTTTTTCTTGTTTTTTACAGTATGGAAGATTTGTTTTATTATCTTCCGCTCAGAGAACTGCTGGTTTTCTGGAAACGAATGGAAGAGGGCGGCCGCAAAAGCTTCCGGAGGGAAGAACTGAATGCGGATTATTATCTGAAACGAAAGAGCGGTTTTCTGGTTCCTTATCTGGAGGGAATCCAGCGTGACCTGGATAACCGATAGTTTGTGTGAATGAAGAGAAAGAAATGGTATTATTGCTGTTTACTTTGTTCTGAGCAATCTAAGATTATTAAGGATTGTCAGAAATTTCCTCAAAATGGGATTGACAAGAAAGAGGGAATTTACTATAATTTTAAATGATTTTGCGTGCTAGTATGGTAATATGGTAGCATATTAACGTGCTAAAGCGTAAGAAAAACGTATGATGAGGAGGAAAATCGTATGCAGCGTATCTTTCATACACCGGAAGGTGTCAGAGATATTTATAATGGAGAATGCAGCCAGAAACGGAATCTTCAGAAGCGTATACAGGAAGTGTTCCGCAGTTATGGTTATGAAAATATAGAAACACCGACCTTTGAGTATTTTGAGGTATTCAGTAATGAAGTGGGAACCATTCCGTCCAGAGAACTGTATAAGTTTTTTGACAGAGAAGGAAATACACTGGTTTTACGGCCGGACTTTACGCCTTCTGTTTCGAGAGCATGTGCGTCTTATTTTAATCCGGATAAAGAAGTGGTCAGTCTCTGCTATACGGGAAATACTTTTATTAATAATTCCAGTTTCCGGGGAAGGCTGAAAGAAACCACGCAGATGGGCGTGGAGCGTTTTGGAGATGAATCGGCTGATGCTGATGCGGAGCTTCTGGCTATGACTGTGGAATGCCTGAAAGCCTCCGGACTGAAAGAATTTCAGGTGAGTGTGGGCCAGGTGGATTATTTTAAATCCCTTCTGGAAGAATCCGGTTTGAATGAAGAAGAACAGGAGAGCCTTCGTGCTCTGATCTCACAGAAGAATTACTTTGGTGTGGAAGATCTTGTGAAGGAAAAAAAGATTTCTCAGGAGCTTGCGAACGTATTTATGGAACTGCCGCAGCTTTTTGGCTCCAGTGAAGTACTGGCAAAAGCACGTTCCCTGACCACGAATGAGAACGCGCTGAAAGCAGTGGCGCGACTGGAAGAAATCTACGAGATTCTGAAAATTTACGGCTGTGAGAATTATATCAGTTTTGATTTTGGAATGCTGAGCAAATACCGTTATTATACAGGAATTATTTTTCAGGCATATACATACGGAACAGGTGAACCGCTGATCAAGGGCGGCCGTTACAATGCCCTGATGAAACATTTCGGCAAACCTGCAGCAGCTGTCGGTTTTGCCATTGTGGTCGACAGCCTGATGGCAGCGTTGTCCAGACAGAAAATTTCTGTTAGTGATGAACCGGAAGTGACAGTGATCGCATACCGGAAAGAAAACCGTTCAGAAGCCATCAGACAGGCGCAGAAGATGCGTATGGAAGGTAAGAGTGTGGCATTACGTCTGGAGAAGGGAGAAGAGGAATGAGATATCTGACATTTGCGCTCACGAAGGGCAGACTGGCCAATAAGACGATGGATATGCTGGAAAAAATCGGCATTACCTGTGAAGAAATGCGGGATAAAGATTCCAGAAAACTGATTTTTGTCAATGAAGAGCTGAAACTGAAGTTCTTCCTGGCGAAAGGACCGGATGTACCGACTTATGTGGAATATGGTGCAGCGGATATCGGAGTTGTCGGCAAGGATACGATTCTGGAAGAAGGCCGTAAGCTGTATGAAGTTATGGACCTGGGATTTGGCGCATGCAAAATGTGTGTCTGTGGTCCGGAAAGTGCCAGAGAAGTTCTGGATAACAACCAGCTGATCCGTGTTGCCACGAAATATCCGAATATTGCCAAGGATTATTTTTACAATAAGAAACATCAGACTGTGGAGATCATCAAATTAAACGGTTCCATTGAACTTGCCCCGATCGTAGGTCTGTCAGAAGTGATCGTGGATATTGTGGAAACAGGTTCCACCCTGCGGGAAAACGGTCTGAAGGTGCTGGAGGAAGTATGTCCTCTTTCTGCACGTATGGTAGTCAACCAGGTCAGCATGAAGATGGAAGACGAGCGGATCCGCAGGCTGATTCAGCAGCTTCGGGAGGTTGTTTAAGCTGATTAGAATAGAACAGCATTAGAATAGAACAGTGTCAGAATATAGCAGAAGGGATTGAGACAGATGCGTAAAGTTACGCTTACAAAAGAAAGTACAAAAGGGATTCTGGAAAATCTTCTGAAAAGAAGCCCGAACAACTATGGGAAATTTGAAGCTGCTGTAGCAGAGATTCTTGCAAAAGTAAAGGAAGAGGGAGATGAAGCTCTTTTTTCCTATACGAAACAGTTTGACAAAGTGGAGATCACTGCAGAAAATATTCAGGTTACAGAGGAGGAAATCCGGGAAGCATATGATCTGGTGGATCCTTCTTTGATCGATGTAATTCGCAAGGCGCTGGTAAATATCCGCAGCTATCACGAAAAACAGAAACAGAACAGCTGGTTCACCAGTGAATCCAATGGAACGATGCTTGGCCAGAAAGTAACACCCCTGGAAAAAGTCGGCGTGTATGTACCGGGAGGAAAAGCTGTGTATCCGTCTTCTGTTCTGATGAACGTGCTTCCTGCAAAGGTTGCAGGCGTTGATCAGATCGTGATGACCACTCCTCCGGGAAAAGATGGCAAAGTAAATCCGGCTACTCTGGTTGCAGCAAAAGAGGCGGGTGCTGATGTGATCTACAAAGTCGGAGGAGCACAGGCCATTGCAGCCCTTGCATATGGAACAGGGAGCATCCCGAAAGTAGATAAGATTGTAGGCCCTGGAAATATCTTCGTGGCTCTTGCGAAAAAAGCGGTTTACGGACACGTAAGCATTGATTCCATTGCAGGACCCAGCGAGATTCTGGTTCTGGCTGATGAGACGGCGAATCCGCGATATGTTGCGGCAGACCTTCTTTCTCAGGCAGAACATGACGAGCTTGCATCCGCGATTCTGATCACCACCAGTGAAGAACTGGCAGAAAAAGTGGATAAGGAAGTGCAGGGCTTTGTGGAAGTCCTTTCCCGTAAGGAAATCATACAGAAATCTCTGGATAATTTTGGCTACATCCTGATTGCGGAAAATATGGACGAAGCAATTGAAGCTGCCAATGCTATTGCATCGGAACATATGGAAATTGTGACGAAAAATCCGTTTGAGGTGATGATGAAAGTGCGCAATGCCGGTGCGATTTTCATCGGGGAATACAGTTCCGAGCCGCTGGGTGATTATTTTGCAGGACCGAACCACATTCTTCCAACCAATGGAACTGCGAAATTCTTCTCCCCGCTTTCGGTAGATGACTTTGTAAAAAAATCCAGCATTATTTATTATTCCAGAGATGCGCTGAAAAAAATCCACAAAGATATCGAACAGTTTGCTGCTTCTGAACAGCTGACCGCACATGCGAATTCTATTGCAGTCCGGTTTGAGAATGAGGAAGAGTAGGAGGAGTTTATGGCACGGGAAGCATCGGTAGAACGGAATACAAAAGAAACAGAAATCAAGCTGAAGCTGGTTCTTGACGGAACCGGTTATTCGGATATTGAAACAGGAGTGGGATTTTTTGACCATATGCTGGACGGATTTACCAGACACGGACTGTTTGACCTTTGTGTCCGTGTGCATGGAGATCTGCATGTGGATGACCATCATACGATCGAAGATACCGGAATCGTACTGGGAACGGCTATTAAGCAGGCAATCGGAGATAAAAAAGGCATCCGCCGTTACGGAAGTTGTATTTTGCCTATGGATGAATCTCTGGTACTCTGTGCCGTAGACCTTTGCGGCCGGCCGTATTTTGCCTGGGATGCAGAGTTTACCAGTGATAAGATCGGAGATATGTCTTCAGAAATGGTGAAAGAATTTTTCTATGCCATTTCTTATGCCAGCGGTATGAACCTGCATATCAAAGTCCTTTCCGGAGGAAACAATCATCATGTGGCGGAAGCGATGTTCAAAAGCTTTGCCAAAGCCCTGGATCAGGCTGTTTCATATGATCCGCGAATTACAGACGTGCTCTCCACGAAGGGGAGTCTCGCATAAGGAGAAAAAATTATGACAAATAAATTAATGATTCCCTGTGTGTATCTGCAGAACGGCAAGGCAGTGACCGGGTTCGGTCAGAGAAATCTGTTCGGTGACGGGGATGTGGAGGCACTGGCAAAATTCTACAGTGATAACGGAGCGGATGAGCTTCTGGTTTTTGACTTTTCTTCCGGGGATGAAGAACACGAAAAAGCCATTGGAAAAATCAAAGAAATCTGTGCAGCATCAGAAATCCCGGTGATCGGTGCCGGCAACATCAAACGTATGGAGGATGTCAAAAAACTGATCTACGCCGGATGTGCCAAAACTGTGCTGAATTTTTCCAAACAGGGAAATGTGGAACTTCTGGAAGAGGTATCCAAACGTTTTGGCAAAGATAAAATGATGGTAAGCATTTCTTCCGTGGAAGAATTTACGGATCATAAAGAACTGATCGAAAATTATGCAGGAGCTGTACTGGCGCTGGATGCTGTTCAGGATGCGATTGCCGGGGGTTCTTCCATTCCGGTCATTCTTCATACGGATGAGAGCGAAGAAAGCAGCCTTCTTTCCCTTCTTGGAAGCAATTCTGTCAGGGGATTAAGCGGCGCTTATGTAAGTGCGGCATCTACCGAGCTTCTTGGCTTTAAAGAAGTATGCCGGACAGCGGGGATTCCGGTCAATACATTTGAAAGCAGTATTCCATGGTCAGAATTCAAGCTGAACAGTGACGGTCTGATCCCTGTGGTGGTGCAGGATTACAAAACAGACGAAGTCCTGATGGTTGCCTATATGAATGAAGAGGCGTTCCGTACAACGCTGAAAAGCGGAAAAATGACTTACTGGAGCCGCAGCCGCCAGGAACTCTGGACCAAGGGGCTGACTTCCGGGCATGTCCAGTATGTCAAATCGCTGACGTTGGATTGCGACAATGATACGATTCTGGCAAAAGTGGCACAGGTCGGTGCTGCGTGCCATACCGGCAGCAGAAGCTGTTTCTTCCAGCCGCTGATGAAAAAAGAATATGATGATACGAATCCGCTGCGTGTGTTCCAGGATGTATATGATGTCATTCTGGACCGCAGGGAAAATCCGAAAGAAGGTTCTTACACCAACTATCTTTTTGATAAGGGAATTGATAAGATTCTGAAAAAAGTGGGAGAAGAATGTACCGAAATCGTGATTGCGGCCAAGAACCCGGATAAAGAAGAAATCAAATATGAGATTTCTGATTTCCTGTATCATGTCATGGTATTAATGGCAGAAAAGGGAGTGACCTGGGAAGATATTACCAGAGAGCTTGCAAGAAGATAGCAGGAACATTCACAGTATAAGCAGGAGGTAATCTCATGTGTGATACAATGACAGATAAGAATCGAATCTATGAAATTGCGGCAGAAGCAGGATTTGAAGATGCGGCAGTGATCAATACGGAGGATCTGCAGTTTGTGCCGGAATTCCGTGTGCTGTGTGAAGAAAATGACTGCGGGAACTATGGAAAAAATTATGGCTGTCCGCCGGCATGCGGTACGCCGCAGGAAATGCAGGGCAGAGTCATGCAGTATCGAAAGGCCGTTGTGTTTCAGTCAAAAACACCGGTAACGGATGTGATGGATCCGTCTTTGACCAAACCGATTAAGAAACGCCATATTCAGCAGACTCGTCGAGCTATGCAACAGATGGCGGAAGATGGAATGAAAATGGATGGTTTTGCTATTATGTGCGGACCATGTAATTTCTGTGCTGTCTGTGCAATGGAAGAAAACAAACCGTGTCCTCATGAGGATATGCGCACGTCCTGTCTGTCCGCATACTGTATCAATGCCACAGAACTGGCGAAGCTCTGTAACATGGAGATGGAATGGGGCGGAACGATGGCATGCTTTTTCAGCCTGTATGTATTTGACAGAAAATAGAAGCAGTTACTCCCACAACGGAAATAAATGATTTATAGCAGTAATAATGCTACATGAACAGAAGAAAAGTTGTTAGTAAAAAAGTCAATAATAAGCATAGCAGTGAAAAAGAAACATTATAGTTAAAAAAGTAAGAGACGATAACAGGAATCCTTCCGAGTCGTCTCTTTTTTTATTGATCTGTGGTTTTGCATATACATACGGGAATCTTATCATACAAAGCTTTATTTTATATTGACAAAACTGTTATGACTGTATATACTGTACATATACAGTAAAACAAACGAGGTGATCATGTGAACATCTTCATAGACAATAAAAGTGGAGCTCCGATTTATGATCAGATCTACACCCAGATCAAAGCGCAGATCATCAACGGTACGCTTCAGGAGGACGAAGCGCTTCCCTCCATCCGCAGCTTGGCCAAGGATTTGCGGATCAGTGTGGTGACGACCAAACGTGCCTATGACGAACTGGAAAAAGAAGGATTTATCTATACAATAGCTGCCAAAGGATGCTTTGTAGCACCAAAAAATGTAGAGCTGCTGCGTGAAGAGAATCTTCGCAAAATCGAAGATTACATGGATAAAATCGTACAGCTTGCCGTTTCCTGCAATCTTGGCAGGGAGGAAGTCATAGAAATGTTTCGTTATATCATGGAGGACACGATGCAATGAATGCAATCGAAATCAAAAATCTGACAAAAACATACCCTGGTTTTTATCTGGATCATCTGAACCTGACTCTGCCGTCCGGGTGCATTATGGGACTGGTCGGTGAAAATGGCGCAGGCAAAACAACCACCATTAAACTGATTCTGGATATGATCCATAAAGATGATGGATTTATCAGTGTGATGGGGAAAGATCATCTGGAGAATATCCGTCTTTTGAAGGAGAATATTGGAGTTGTTCTGGATGAAGCGGGATTTCCGGAATGTCTGAATGCTGCAGAAGTGAATACAATCATGAAAAATACCTATCATAACTGGGACACAGCAGCTTTTGAGGATTATCTCAGAAAATTATCCATTCCACGTGAGAAACAATTCAAAGAATTTTCCCGCGGAATGAAAATGAAGCTTTCTATTGCAGTGGCCATGTCGCATCATCCGAAGCTTCTGATTCTGGATGAAGCCACCAGCGGACTGGATCCGGTTGTGAGAAATGAAGTCATTGACATGTTCAATGAATTTACAAGAGATGAAAACCATTCCATTCTGATGTCATCTCATATAGTCAGCGACCTGGAGAAAATCTGTGATTACATCGCTTTTCTACATAAGGGAAAACTGCTTCTCTGTGAGGAAAAGGATATTCTTCTGGAAGAATATGGTGTGGTTCACTGTACCTGCGAACAGCTTCGGGAATTACCTCCTTCTGCAGTAAAAGGGAAAAAAGAGTCTGCGTATGGAGCGGAAGCAATCGTGAAACGCGATGCTGTACCTTCCGGCTGGACGCTCAGCCCGATTACTATCGAGGAATTGTTTGTGTTTATGATAAAGGAGGCAGAGTGATATGAAGGGCTTGCTTTGGAAAGATTTTTACATGGCAATGAAATACTGCCGCATGAATATGCTGCTGATTTTTATTTTTGCAGCAGGTGCCGTATTCAGTGATAATCTGTTCCTGTTGTTTTACCCGATCATGATGGCAGGAGTGGTTCCCATCAGTCTGATCTCCTATGATGAGAAAAGCAAATGGAATGTCTATGCTGGAGTATTTCCTTATTCGAAGGAAGAACTGGTTTCTGTGAAATATATCATTGCGCTGTTGTTTCTCGCGTTTGGAACACTGGTAATCGGAATCGCCATGCTGGTTAAAATGGGATTATCCGGGAATTATGACTGGAGATCCTACGGGATGCTGATGATCGTTATGCCAAGTGCCGGTCTGGTCAGTCCTTGTATCCTTCTTCCGTCTGTTTTTCGTCTTGGCGTTGAAAAAGGACGGGTGATCTATTATGCAGTGCTGATTTTGGTTGCATCACTTTTTGGAATCCTTGGATTTATGGAGGAAAATGCGGGAATAGCGGCAGCAGGAAATCTGTCGATAACAGGCATCGGGGCCGTTCTGGTATTGCTGCTGTTTGATGCAGTCATTCTGGCAGGATCATGGATTCTGGCAGTTCGCATTTATAACAGAAAAGAAATCTGATCAGTTATTTCATTTACGATGTGATAATACAGCCGGGAAGCTTCTTCAGAGAAGCTCTTCCGGCTGTTTTCATGTATCACAGGAAAGCCCTCCGGGCAGGCTAGCATGAAAACGGAATCTTAATGGAATCTTAACGCCGCATTTTATGCCCTAACACACATTTTATGGACAGGATGAGATAATAAAAACAAAAAACACTGAGGTTTTGTACATATGAAAGGGATAAAAAAGCACTTATCGTCTGCGCAGATCATTATTCTCGGATTTGCGGCGGTGATCCTGATCGGAAGTCTGCTTCTGATGCTGCCTGTGTCCACGCAGGATGGAAAGGGAGCGATTTTCACAGATGCATTATTTACCGCAACCTCCGCTGTATGTGTAACCGGTCTGGTGGTTCAGGATACGGCAACGTACTGGTCTGTTTTTGGACAGGCGGTGATTATTATTCTGATACAGATTGGCGGTATGGGAGTTGTGACAATGGCTGTGGCAGTGACCATCTTTTCCGGAAGAAAAATCAGTCTGAAGCAGAGAAGTACGATGCAGGAAGCGATTTCCGCGCACAAAGTGGGAGGTATTGTCCGGCTGACCGGTTTTATTCTGAAAATGACAGTTTTCTTTGAACTGGCTGGTGCAGTGGTGATGGCACCGGTGTTCTGCAGGGAATTCGGAATTGCAAAGGGAATCTGGTATGGAGTTTTCCATTCGATTTCTGCATTCTGTAATGCCGGCTTTGATCTGATGGGATGCAGGACACCATTTTCATCTTTGACGTCTTATTCCGGCCATCCGGTGATCAATATTACGATTATGGCTCTGATCATAATCGGCGGTATCGGTTTTGTCACATGGGATGACATAAAAGTAAACAGACACCACCTGAAAAAATACCGGATGCAGAGCAAGGTCGTACTGGTAACGACGACATTTCTGATACTGATTCCAGCTCTGTATTTCTTCTTTCTGGAATTCTCGGAAGTGCCCATGGGAGAACGGATTTTGAATTCTCTGTTTCAGGCAGTTACACCTCGAACAGCCGGATTTAATACTGTGGATCTGACGCTGCTCAGTGAAACGGGTCTTGCCATTATCATTATTCTGATGCTGATTGGCGGTTCTCCTGGCTCGACGGCGGGCGGTATGAAAACGACAACATTTGCAGTGTTGATTTCTACATCGATTGCAGTATTCAGCAGAAAAGAGCACACCCAGTTTTTCAAAAGAAGAATTACAGAGGATACTGTACGGAATGCGGCTACGATTCTCACTATGTATCTGACACTGTATCTGACAGGAGCTTTTGTGATCAGCCGGGTAGAAGGGCTTCCTCTGATGGCGTGTCTCTTTGAAACGGCTTCGGCAGTAGGCACTGTCGGACTCACTCTTGGAATTACAACACAGCTTGGACTAATTTCACAGGTGATTCTGATTATTCTGATGTATTTCGGAAGGGTGGGAGGACTGACTCTGGTATTTGCTGCTTTGTCGAAGCGAGTGGGGAATACTGCAAGATTTCCGCAGGAAAAAATGACAGTTGGATGATATTTATTTTGCAGGATAATACAACATAGCACAGGAGGAACTTATGAAAACCGTATTATTGATTGGTCTTGGCCGGTTTGGCAGACATATTGCAATGAAACTAAATGAACTGAATCATCAGATTATGGCAGTGGATGTAGATGAAGAGCGTGTCAATGCAGCCCTTCCCTTTGTGACTAATGCACAGATTGGAGACAGCACGAACGAAGAGTTTCTTTCCTCATTGGGAATCCGTAATTATGATGTGTGTATTGTAACAATCGGAGACAATTTTCAGAATTCGCTGGAGACAGCATGCCTTCTGAAAGATCTGGGAGCCAGAAAAGTCATCGCCAGAGCGTCTACCGGATTTCAGGAGAAATTTCTTCTGCGAAACGGAGCGGATGAAGTGGTTTATCCGGAAAAACAGCTTGCTTCCTGGACGGCGATCCGCTGTACCTCCAACGATATTCTGGATTATATTGAACTGGACGGGGATTATTCTATTTTTGAGATTGCAGTGCCGGATGAATGGTGCGGAAAATCGGTCATTCAGGTAGATATCCGCAAAAAATACGGCATCAATATTCTTGGCGTCAGAGAAGAGGGAAAACTGAATATGAATGTTACACCGGACACGATTCTGACAAGAACCAAATCGATTCTTGTGCTGGGCCATCTGAAGGCAATCCAGAAGTGTTTTAAAATATAATGCCAGAAAACTGTTTTAACATGATGCTGCATAAACTGTTTTAACACCATGCAGGAAAGACTGCTCTGGTGATTCGTTTATCCGGAATACAGTGATAAAATAGTTACAAATAAGAAGGTGATTCTGTGAAAGATTTGATTTTGATGATAACGACTCTGGCAATGTTTCTGTTTGGATATGTTATTGCCAGACGAGTAGATATGATGATGGAAAACAACTTGAAAATGTTGGAAAAAGAGCAGCTTCCTAACAAACATCTGCTGAAAATAGCTGCAGAAACTCCAATGCTGCTGAACGCAGTTGCTGCAGCACTGGAATACTGTACAGATACCAATGCGGATATTGAATTTGCAGTAAGCAGCGGGAAATGCGGAAAGCTTTTGCGGAATCTTTCCGATGGAACCGCAGATCTTGTACTACTCTCAGAAAAGAGCGCACTGGAAAATAAACAGAATTTTGAATTTATTCGGCTTTCTTGTATACAGCAGACAGATGCAACAGAGGTGTTTGGCCTGAAAGTTCACAGTCTGGATGATAATCAGGATGTGTATCTTCTCTGGAACAAAGAAATTCCGTCACATGCACGTGACTGGTTCGTGCTTGCATTGAAGAATAGCTTCTGCATGGCGAAATGCTCATAGGACAGGGGCTCTGCATGGTGAAATGTTCATAAGACAGGGATTCTGCATGGTGAAATGGTCATCAAAAAATACAAATCTATCCATAGATTAATCAGGGTAAGTGTGTTAAAATCATCCTGATTAATTCGGAGGTAATGTCATGAATCGTATACTGAAAAACACTGCGAAGAGTACCGCAATCCTTGTAGGAGCCACACTGCTGAGCCTTTTGTTTCATCAGCTTGGCTTCACGGATGCGAATATTATCATGGTCTATATTCTTGGTGTGTTGCTGACTTCCATTGCAACATCACACCGGGTATACAGTCTGGTGTCCTCGGTCGCAAGTGTTTTTATTTTTAACTATCTGTTTACTGTGCCGCGTTTTTCGTTTGCTGCTTACGGTACAGGATATCCGGTGACATTTGTGGTCATGTTTCTGACTGCTTTTATCACGGGTACATTTGCTATCCGCTATAAAGAGCAGGCCAGAGAATCTGCCAAGATTGCCCATCAGACCAAGGTCCTGTTTGAAACAGACCAGCTGCTGGCGAAAGCAAAGGATAAAGAAAAAATCCTGACCGTTACAGCCGGGCAGATTGTACGGCTTTTGAACCGAAACATTGTGATCTTTGAAGTTGTGGATGGGAAACTGGCCAATCTTCGTTCTTTTCAGGCAAAAGATCCGATAAGTGAAGTTACAGCAAAAACGTATGATGTGGTAAAAGAAATGGAAACCGCAGACTGGGTTCTGAAAAACAACCATTTTGCGGGTGCTACCACAGATAACTTTGCGGATGCACGATTTCTGTACTTTGCGCTACATGTGGATGACCGGGTGTACGGTGTGGTCGGTATTGACGTGGAGGAACATCCTCTTGATGATTCTGAGCATGGAATTCTGCTTTCCATCCTGGGAGAATGTGCCCTGGCTCTGGAGAATGAAAAAAATGCCCGTGAAAAAGAAGCTGCGGCAGTCCTTGCGGAAAGCGAACAGCTCCGCGCCAATCTTCTTCGTACCATTTCCCATGATCTGCGCACCCCATTGACCTCCATCTCGGGCAATGCAAGCAATCTGATGAGCAATGGAGACCGTTTTGATGAAGAGACGAAGCAGAGACTTTATGCGGATATTTATGATGACTCCATGTGGCTCATCAATCTTGTGGAAAACCTGCTTTATGCGACAAGAATTGAAGAAGGACGGATGATTTTGCGGACCTCCACGGAATTGCTCAGCGAGATTGTGGAGGAAGCGGTCAGATACAGCAAACGCAAAGTAAATGCCCATAAGCTGAATGTTGACTGCCAGGATGATATGATTCTGGTCAAGGTGGATGCAAAACTGATCATTCAGGTCATCATTAATCTGGTAGATAATGCCATGAAATATACGCAGCCGGATTCGGAGATCAATATTACGATCAGCAGGAAAGACAACATGGCGGAAATTCTGGTATCGGACAACGGTCCCGGTATTTCCGATGAAGATAAAGAAAAAATATTTGAGAAGTTTTACTGTGGTTCCAACAAGATAGCAGACAGCCGCCGGAGTCTGGGCCTGGGGCTGTTCCTGTGCAAATCGATTGTGGAAGCACATGGAGGGGAGATTTCTGTGGAAGACAACGTTCCGCATGGATCCGTTTTCCGATTTACCCTTCCAAGAGAGGAGCTGATACTGCATGAGTAAATATCAGATACTGGTAGTGGAAGATGACGCGCCTGTGCGCAACCTGATCACGACAACCCTGAAAGCACATGATTACCGTTTTATCTCCGCAGTGACAGGAGAGAGTGCGGTAATGGAAACGGCTACGCATAATCCGGATATTATCCTTCTGGACCTGGGACTGCCGGATATTGACGGAGTCGAAGTGATCGAACGGATCCGCAGCTGGTCCAATGTGCCGATTATTGTGATTAGTGCGAGAAGTGAGGATACAGACAAAATTGATGCGCTGGATGCCGGTGCGGATGATTATCTGACAAAACCGTTTTCTGTTGAGGAACTTCTGGCAAGGATCCGTGTGACTCAGAGAAGACTGGCTTTGATGCAGAACACCACGATGCAGGAAGCCGTATTTGTCAATGGACAGCTGCGGATTGATTATGCGGCAAACTGTGCATTTCTCGGAGAGGAAGAACTGCATCTGACGCCGATTGAATACAAACTCCTCTGCCTGCTGGCACGCAATATCGGTAAAGTTCTTACACATAAGTTTATTACCCAGAGTGTCTGGGGCAGCAGCTGGGAAAATGATGTGGCATCTCTTCGCGTGTTTATGGCAACACTGCGGAAAAAACTGGAGAGTACTCCGGGTTCGCCGCAGTATATTCAGACCCATATCGGAATTGGCTACCGGATGCTGAAGGTAGAAAACAGCTGATTGTCGGGTACTTTGAACAATTTTGACATATTTAGCACAATATTTCTCTGCTTTTTTGAATGTATTTATACAAAACTGTATATGATAGCATGTTTTATTTGTGTATATTATATAGAAACAAACAATAATTGCTAATTTTTCTATTCAAAAGGCTTGAATAATCCATGTTCACATCCCAATGCATGTGATATAATTACTCCATTAAAAAACAGAGAATGTACAGAATTGTGCATGATAACGAGAAAGGAGACATGGAAATGAAAAAATCAGTATTAGCAGCTATGCTGGCAGCAGCGATGACCGTGGGAACAATGCCGGCGACCGTATTTGCAGAGGAAGCTGCAAAACCTTATGAGGGCGTGACACTCACCATGTGGATCGGAAACACAGAGTATAACGCAGGAACTCAGGCGGTTATGGAAAAAGCAACAGAAGAACTTGGTATGGAGTTCTCCATTGAGATCAACCCGGGCGGTACCGAGGGTGACAACATCATCAAGACAAGATGTGCATCCGGAGACCTTCCTGATATCAGCAACTACAATTCCGGTTCTCTGCTTACCGCACTGAATCCGAAGGAACATTTCCTGGATATTACAGATGAGGCAATGACCCAGAAATTTGATGAGACCTTCCTCAGCTGTGTAAGCCAGGAAGACCGTGTTTACGGTGCACCGTTTACCACCACACAGGGCGGAGCAGTTGTATACTGGAAACCGGATTATGAAGAGCTTGGACTGGAAGTTCCGACAACATGGGAACAGTTCGTATCCAACTGTCAGGCACTGAAAGACGCAGGCAAAACACCGATCTATCTTTCCTGCGGTGATACCTGGACAACCCAGCTGGTATTCCTTGGTGATAACTACAACGTACTTGCCAAGAATCCATCCTTTGCAGAAGATTTCACAGCCGGCACAGCAAAATTCGCTACAGACGAAGGCGGACTTGCAAGCTGGAGCAAATATGCAGACCTTGTAGATTTCTACAATGCAGATGCATCTGCAGCAAAATATGACGATGGTCTGGAAGCAATGGCAACCGGACAGGCTACCCACTGGTTCATGCTGACCCAGGTTATTCCGCTTATGATCGCGGCTCATCCGGAAGCAGAAGAGAATATCGGTGTATTCGCAATTCCTGGTGATGATCCGGAAAACTGCGGACTTACCGTATGGGAGCCGAACGCATGGTACATCAGCAAAGACAGCGCAAATAAAGAAGCAGCTCTTGCATTCCTTGACTTCTATTTCCAGGAAGAGAACCTTGACCTTTATGTTGAAACAATCGGCGCAAACGGACCGTCCTGTATCAAAGGCTATACACTTCCGGAAAGCGTAGCTCCGGCTATCCGTGTAGACATGCAGGCTTACTTCGATGCAGGCAAGACCGCTCCTGCACTTGAGTTTATTACTCCTGTAAAAGGATCCACCTGCGAACAGATCACCACATCCGCAGCGCTTGGCCAGATCGACGGAGCAACAGCAGCTCAGATGTATGATGATGACTGCAAGAAATCCGCAGTACAGCAGGGTCTTGGATGGGAATAATCCCGTAGCGGACAGCTGAATGATTGCTGACATGATAAAATAAAGGCACAGCCGCCCGTATAAATTCGGGCGGCTGTTTTTCTGTAAAGAGCTGGTGGATTTTCTATTATTTTGTTTTGAAATTTCTATGTTCATAATTTGTTCACTTTTGTATAATGAATGCATAACGAGACAAAGCACAGAAGAAAATGAACGAAACTGTGCAGAAAGAAAGGGGATTTTTGGTATGAAAAAATCAGTAGTAGCAGTATCTCTTGCTGCAGTTATGGCACTTGGTTCTGTACCGGCCACTGTTTTTGCAGAGGATGGAGCAAAACCATATGAGGGAGTTACCCTCAACATGTGGATGAGCGTTTCCGAATATCAGGACGGTACCAAAGCAGTTATGGAAAAAGCGACCGAAGAACTGGGTATGGAATTCCAGGTTGAGATCAACCCGGGTGGTACCGAAGGTGATAATATCATCAAAACAAGATGTGCATCCGGTGACCTTCCGGATATCACCAACTATAACTCCGGCTCTCTGCTTACCGCGCTGAATCCGAAGGAACACTTCCTTGATATCACAGACGAAGAGATGACTCAGAAATTTGATGATACATTCCTCAGCTGCGTAAGCCAGGATGACCGTGTTTACGGTGCACCATTTACCACTACTCAGGCAGGAGCAGTGGTTTACTGGAAACCGGATTATGAAGAACTGGGACTGGAAGTTCCAAAGACCTGGGATGAATTTGTATCCAACTGTCAGGCGCTGAAAGATGCAGGCAAAACACCGGTATATCTTTCCGGCGGAGATACCTGGACCACACAGGTTCTGTTCCTTGGTGACAACTACAACGTATTGGCAAAGAATCCTTCCTTTGCAGATGATTTTACTGCCGGTACCGCAAAATTTGCTACAGATGAAGGCGCTCTTGCAAGCTGGGATAAATATGCAGACCTGGTAGATTTCTACAATGCAGATTCCACAGCAGCGAAATATGAAGACGGTCTGGAAGCAATGGCAACCGGACAGGCTACACACTGGTTCATTCTGACACAGGTCGTTCCGCTTATGATCGCGGCTCATCCGGAAGCAGAAGAGAACATCGGTGTATTTGCAGTACCTGGAGATGACGCTGAGAATGCAGGTCTTACCGTATGGGAGCCGAACGCATGGTATATTAACAAAGACAGCGCAAATACAGAAGCTGCACTTGCATTCCTTGACTTCTGGTATCAGGAAGAAAACATGGATCTTTACATCAACACCTATGGTGCAAACGGACCATCCTGTATCAAAGGCTATACCCTTCCGGACAGCGTAGCACCGGCAATCCGTGAAGATATGCAGGCTTATTTTGATGAAGGAAAAACAGCTCCGGCACTGGAATTCCTTACACCTGTAAAGGGTTCTACCTGTGAACAGATCACCACATCCGCAGCTCTTGGCCAGATCGATGGCGCAACAGCAGCTCAGATGTATGATGATGACTGCAAGAAATCTGCAGTACAGCAGGGCCTTGGCTGGGAATAATTCCTGACTGAAACTGTGCAAAGCACTGGCCGCCTGTGAATACAGACGGCCATTTTTATAAAGGAGGATGTTATGAAATCTAAATCGAAAAAAAGTAATTTATACTCCTTCTGGTTTGTAGTTCCATCACTTGCCATTTTCTGTATCTTTTTCCTGTACCCGATCGTTACTTCTCTTTACTATAGTATGACGGTATGGAATTTTGATTCGGCAACGTTCTGCGGACTGGATAACTATAAGATGTTTTTCTCGGAAAACTCATTGAGTTCTTCTATTGTACATACGCTGATCTATGCCTTCCTGACCAGTGGTCTGAAGGTTGTGATCGCTTTCTTTATCGCCATTTTCCTTACCAGCAAGATTCGTACGAAGGGATTTATCCGTTCCTGCGTGTTCTTCCCGAATCTGGTATCCACCATGGCAGTCGGTCTTACTTTCTGTGCATTGATGCATCCTACCAAGGGTCTTTTTAATGTCGTACTTCAGGCAATTGGTTTTTCTCCGATCAACTTCCTGGGAGATATCAATCTTGCCCTGTACAGTGTTATTGCAACAGATGTATGGAAAGGTCTTTCCATTTCTGTAGTTATTTACATTGCAGGTGTGCAGTCCATTGACAAGACCTATTATGAGGCAGCTTCCATTGACGGTGCAAGTGCATGGCAGCAGCTGAAAAGCATTACTCTTCCTCTGGTTGCACCATCCCAGAACTCCATTATCATTCTGTCCCTGATCGGCGGTCTCCGTACCTTCGACTTGATCTGGGCAATGACCGGAGGCGGTCCTGGATTTGCAACAGACGTTATGGCATCCGTTATCTACAAAGAATATGCATACGGATTCTATGGACTGTCAACTGCGGGTAACGTAATCATGCTGGTACTGATTTCGTGCATTGCATTCCCGCTTCAGCATTTCCTTATGAAGAGAGAGGAGGCAATTCAATAATGAAAAGAGAAAAAAGAAGATTATTGATCGCAGATATTCTCGGTGTGCTGGTAACTGTGATTATCTTTATCATTCCGTTCTACTTCATGTTTGTGAATTCTCTGAAATCACAGCAGGAAGCAAACCTTTTAAATATTGCATGGCCTTCTGAACTGCATTTTGAAAACTATTCAGCAGTATTTTCCTATGCAAACTATCAGCTTCTGACTGCATATAAGAACAGTATTATTCTGACTCTGTTTACGGTTATCGGACTGATCTTTACCGGTGCTATGGCAGGTTATGTTATCCAGAGACGTAACGACCGTGTAATGAAAACCATTTCCTGGGTCATCATGCTTGGTCTTATGATCCCAGCTGCAATTCTTCCTACCATTAACCTTCTGCAGAAGCTTCATATCTATAAGACGATGTTTGGTATGGTTATGGTGGAGATTGCGCTGCAGACCCCGTTTACGATTATGCTGTTCCGCGGATATATGGCTTCTATTCCGACAGAACTGGAAGAGGCGGCACGAATTGACGGATGTAATCCGTGGCAGGTATTTATCCAGATCATTAATCCGCTGTTGAAACCGATTCGTGCAACTGTTATAATCTTAACAGCAGTAACAACGTTTAATGATTTTACCAATCCGCTGTATTTCCTTCCGGGTGCGGACAATACCACTGTTCAGCTGACACTGTATAACTATAAGGGACAGTTCTCCAGCAGCTACAATATGCTGTTTGCAGATATCATCCTGATCACCATTCCGATGCTGATTCTGTTTATTTTCTTTAATAAGAGAATCGTTGACGGTATGGTTGCAGGTTCTGTCAAAGGCTGATATTTCTGTTGCTGTGAACGGATTTGCACAGTAACATACTACTTTCTCTGCGGATTCCGCGGTGTGGTTTCATGCCGGGAATCTGCAGAGATTTTCGTATGTGGGGATTCTTTGGATCGCATCGCAGTGGTGAATTCTTTTTTACAGCATGTTTGAAAATTCATTCCTGTCGGAATGCAATTTTGAAATACGCTTTAGGAATCCACGGATAAGTTGACAGATTTGTACTTAGTACATCGGGAGTTCTCTGGGAAATACAGCAGCGTTGAGATGACATACGAAGGAGAATAAGACAGATGAAGTACCAGACCAAATTAACAGTATGTTATGCGACAATTGCCCTCATCCTCAGTCTGACGCTGGGAATTGCGGTATACAGGATCAGTATGGATTATGAGGTGAAACGACAGGAGGAAAGTTTGTCTGTTACATCTGCACAGCTGGTTTCCCAGATGGATGAACGGCTGAAAAGAATGGATGCCATCATATATTACATTCTGTCTGATACAGATATGCTGGGCGGAATCGAGACACTGGGGAAAGTTTCTGAAGGAAAGGTCCCCAGTTCTTATGCGTTAAATGCTCTGACGCAGCTTGGAATCGGCTTTAATACGGAGTATATCATTCAGAATTCCTATCGTACCGTTTTTTATAATCAGCTGGGAGATCTGGTCAGCAGTTACAATTCTAATATGGAGGCACTTTCCCTGCCGGAGGATTTTGACGTCGGGGATTATTCCTATCTCAGAAAAGCAGAGCTGGCAAAAGGAAAAACTGTTCTGATTGGTGCGCATAAGGATGAATGGGGCAGAACGGAAGGGCCGGTGGTCTATTCCGTTATGAAAGCACTTCAGGGCTTCCAGATGGGATACATTGAGGTGGAAAATACCGTGGAAAGCCTTGGTACGCTGGAGGTTGCAGATCCGAGAGCAGAATTTCTCATTATTACCGATCATGCAGATTTTCTCTATTCCAGCAGCGTAGATTACAAAAACGGAACCGAGTTTGAACAGATGACGCAGATGGAGGATGGCATTTCCGAGAAAATCCAGGGAATCATTTCCTGCAAAACCACATCCGATGTTTTTCCGTTCAGTGTGGTGGCTTATTCGAGAGAGAAAATCGCAGAATCCGGAAGGGTCGCGATGCTGATCATGTCTACTTTGTCTGCCCTTGTAATGTTCGCATGTTGTCTGATTCTGATTTCCATCTGGTCGTATAAGCTGACTCAGCCTATACGGGAACTGCGAAAAATGATCGAGCATACCAATCTGGAGAATCTGGATGTACAGAATGTGCAGACCAGCTACGGGCTGGATGAAGTGGAGATGCTGGCGGATTCTTATCAGGCCATGACAGAACGCCTGAGTCAGGCAGTCAGCAATGAGAAAAAATCCATGATGCTGCAGATGCAGGCACAGTTTGACACGCTTCAGGCACAGATCAACCCGCATTTTTTGTATAATGTGCTGAATATCATTTCCAGCCGGGGAATCGAAGATGAAGACGATATGATCTGTGATATGTGCGGAGCACTTGCCAGCATGCTGCGCTATTCTACGAACAACAAAGAGCGTTATGCGCGTGTGGATTCGGAGATTCAGTATCTGGATAATTATCTGTATCTTCTGAAAGCGCGATATGGCGACAAGATTCGTTTTTCCATTACGATGGATCCTGAAGTCCGGAACCAGATTCTGCCAAAAATGACTCTGCATCAGTTCATTGAGAATACTCTGAATCACGGATATAATCATACAGATCAGACGATGGAAATCTGTGTCGTAGGGAAAATGTATGAGGATCGCTGGGAAATCTGTGTGAGAGATAACGGTGAAGGATTTGACAGAGAAAAACTGAAAGAGCTCACAGAGAAATTCAGAAAAGTACGTGAAAGAATAAAAACACGCAGTGGAAACATGGAACTGGAAATCGGCGGTATGGGGCTTATCAATACCTATGCCAGATGTTTCCTCTTGTACAGTGACGATTTAATCTTTTCCATTGAGAATCTTTCCAGAGGTGTGGAAGTAAAGATCGGGGAACGATTAGCGGATAAAAAAACAAAAGGAGAATAAGAGGATGTATCGGGTATTGGTCGTAGACGATGAACCGCTTGCACAGAAGTCGGTTTGTTCCATTATAGATAAGAGAAGCAAAAATTACAGGGTGGTAGATACTGCCGAAAATGGTCAGGAAGCCTTGGAAAAAGCGAGAAACCTTGTACCGGATCTGATTATCTGTGATATCAAAATGCCTCTGATGTCAGGAGTGGAGCTGTCTTCCGTGATACGGGAGGAACTTCCGGAAATCTGTTTTATCATTATCAGCGGTTATCAGGACTTTGAATTTGCCAGAAGTGCGATCCGCTCAGGGGTGACGGATTATCTTCTGAAACCTATTGTTCCTGCGGAACTGCTGAAAACACTGAAATACACAGAAACAAAGATCAGTGAGATCCACTACCGGGAACGAAACAGAATTCTCCGAGCACTTGGCAATGGAGAATCTGTAGATATGGCGAAGCTGGAACGTTATATGCCGGATGAAGAGTATTATGGTGCGATCATCAGAACCAACGGGCTTCCCAGACGATTCTCCATGGACAGACGAAGAGAAATTTATTCAGATATTTATGAAAACTATATGATTTTTGGACGGGATGAAATGGAGTCCCTGTATTTGATTCCCGGGAAGTTGGTCGGGGAGGGAGAGTTCCTGCATTATCTGAATAAGCTTCAGAAACAGCAGAATGCTTCCAATTACTATACCCTGATTTATGACAGCCGTCCGTTTACGAAAGAAAAACTGCAGGAAAAGATCAAGAATCTTTACCAGCAGCTGGATCAGCGCAGCAGTGTGGGGGTGACACAGATTCTGAATCTTGCGGAAAAACAGAACGTCCGTACCATTTCAACGGTAGAGCTCCACAAAAACGAAAGCAAAGTTCTGACAAGACTGGAAACAGCTGCCAGAACCAGAAATCCGGAACAGATCAGACAGGAAATCCGCCTCAGTTATGAATTTCTGGAAAAAGATCATCCGTCTCAGCTCTGGATGGAAAATTTTACCAGAGAAGTACTGGCTATCATGCGGCAGTATAATCTGTGCAAACGTTCCACGCAGGAAAGTGAATATCTGATGAATGACGCATTCTTTTATGCGACATCCATCCAGACATTGGCGGACAGTCTGGTGGATGTGTTTCTGGATTTTGAGCAGGAGGAATGCTGCAGTAAAGTCGATTCTCAGGAATATTTTGATATGATCAGAAATTATCTGGAAGAAAATCTGGGCAAAACGATTACGCTTCCGGATCTTTGCCATCATTTCGGGATTTCTCAGACATATATGAGCCGTCTGTTCCGGAAATATTCGGGAAATTCCTTCAATCAGTATCTTACGGAACTGCGTATGACACAGGCGAAGAAGCTGCTCAGTGAGAAGCCGGATATTTTGATCAAGGATGTCGCTTCCATTGTGGGATATGAGGACCAGTTCTATTTCAGCCGTCTGTTCCGTTCCTATACCGGAAAAAGCCCGTCGGAGTTTCTGAAAGGGCTGAATATAGAAGGGAAACAGAAGGGATAAGCTTATGGGTTTACCGGATTTCTGCTGCATAATGGCAGGGAAATCCTTATATCAAAAGGGAAAAGCCTTTTGAAAAATATTATGTAAAGGGGAAAAAAATATGTTGTACAAAAAATCCGAAAAACTGTCACAGGAAGTCTTTCAGAATCCAGGCAGTGAGTACCGGGGAACACCGTTCTGGGCATGGAACTGCCGCATGGACAAAGAAAACATTGACCGTACCATCGAATCCTTAAAGGATATGGGAATGGGCGGCGGTCACATTCACTGCCGTACAGGAATGGATCATCCATATATGGGAGAGGAATTCCTGGGAATGGTTAAGTATGCCAATGAGAAATTTACTGAAAATAACATGCTGACCTGGCTCTATGATGAAGACCGCTGGCCTTCCGGAGCAGGCGGCGGTCTTGTGACCAGAGATCATCAGTACCGGATCCGTTTCCTGATTTTTACACCGGAATGTCAGGATGGAAAGGTGTTTGAAGAAAGTGAAAAAAGATCCAGCGGTCAGGCAGTTCGAAGCAGTGAACGGACACTGCTGGCACGTTATCAGGTGCTGCTGGAGAATGGATATCTGAAAGATTATGCGGTGCTTAAAGATGGAGAAACGGTCAGAGAAGGATGGAATGAATGGTATGCCTATCTGGAGATTTCCGGTGACAATCCATGGTTCAATGACCAGGCGTATCTGAATACGCTTGATCCGGCTTCTGTAAAAAAGTTTATCGAAGTGACTCATGAAAAATATGCAGAACTTCTTGGTGACCAGTTTGGCGGCAATGTTCCGGCAATTTTTACAGATGAGCCGCAGTTCTGCCACAAACAGTGTCTGGATTATGCAGAACAGAAAAAAGATGTCGTGATTCCGTATACAGATGATCTGGAAACTACATTTTCAGAAGTTTATGGAGAAAGCCTTCTGGAACATCTTCCAGAACTGTTCTGGGAACTTCCGGACGGACAGGTATCTGTAATCCGCTATGAATACCATGATCATATAGCAGAACGTTTTGCCAATGCGTTTGCTGACCAGATCGGCGGCTGGTGTAAAGAGCATGGAATCGCCCTGACCGGACATATGATGGAGGAACCGACACTGAAATCTCAGACCGCAGCACTTGGAGAGGCAATGCGTTCCTATCGTTCTTTTGATATTCCGGGAATTGATATGCTCTGTGACCGTCGTGAACTAAATACGGCAAAACAGTGTGAGAGTGCGGTTCATCAGTTTGGAAGAGAAGGGATGCTCAGTGAGCTGTATGGTGTTACCAACTGGGATTTTGATTTCCGCGGACACAAACTGCAGGGAGACTGGCAGGCTGCACTTGGTGTAACCGTCCGTGTACAGCATCTGACCTGGACTTCTATGGCAGGAGAGGCAAAACGTGATTATCCTGCTGCGATTGGTTATCAGTCTCCGTGGTATCAGGAATATTCGCTTCTGGAGGATCATTTTGCCCGTGTGAATGCCGCAATGACCAGAGGAAAAGCTCATGTCCGTATCGGAGTAGTGCATCCGGTAGAATCCTACTGGCTGTATTGGGGACCGAAGGAACAGACCTCCGGTATCCGTGAGGAGATGGATGCAGATTTCCGTCACCTGACAGACTGGCTGTTATACAATACCATGGATTTTGATTTCCTGTGCGAGTCCCTGCTGCCGTCTTTGACCGGTCCGGATCATGGAGTTCAGGCTGGTGAAGGCCATACGGCTTTGAAAGTCGGTGAAATGGCATATGATGTTGTTCTTGTTCCAAATTGCCGTACACTTCGCAGCACAACGCTGGATGTTCTGGAAAAATTTGCAGAAGCAGGCGGCCGTGTGATTTTTACCGGTGAGCTTCCGTTCCTGGAAGATGCGCGTCCTTCTGACAGAGGAAGAAAGCTTGCAGAAAAAACAGAAATCGTTTCTTTCGGCCGTGTACAGCTTCTGGAGGCACTGGATGTGTTCCGGGAAATTGAGATCCTGGAGGCGGACGGAACTGCAAGCACAAATATTATTTACCAGATGCGTGAAGAAGGCGCATACCGCTGGCTGTTCCTTGCTCATGCAAACCGTACGGAAAATCCGGAAAGTGCGATTTTTGACCACTCCGGTGCGCTGACCAGAAAGAGAAATGTGGATCTTCCGGTACAGGAAGACCTGACAATCAGGATTCGCGGTGAGTGGAATGTGACGGTATATGATACACTTACCGGAGAAATTTATAAAGCAGCTGTGTGTCATAAGAACGGCAATACAATTCTTTATAAAACGATGTATGACCAGGATTCTCTGCTTCTTCATCTGGAAGCAGGTGAGATTGCGGAAGGAATCGAAAATGTCTATGAAACATCTTCAGACAGTGCAAAAATGTCCGGCATAGAAGCCGGCTGGACACCGGTTCGTATTCCGGGAGAAAACAGAGTGAAATTCTCTGAACCGAATGTCAGTCTGCTGGATATTGCCGAATATCGGTTTGATGACGGCACATGGCAGGAAGAAGAGGAAGTTCTTCGCATCGATAATCTTTTCCGGGAAAAACTTGGCTATCCGATGCGTATGGAAGCGTTTGCGCAGCCATGGACCAGAAGTGCTTCCGAACCGCTGGAACATACCCTTTCTCTGAGATATACGCTGGACTGCCGCTGTATGCTGGAGGGCTGCCATCTTGCCATGGAGAATGGACCGGAAGCCAGAATCATTCTGGATGGAAGTGAAGTTGCCAACAATGAAGACGGATGGTATACAGACCACTGTATCCGTACGATTCCGCTTCCTGTACTGAATGAGGGCAGTCATGTTCTGCAGGTGGAGATTCCGTATAACAGCAGAACAAACATTGAAAACATGTTCCTTCTGGGTGATTTTACCGTAGATATCCGCGGCAGCCGGCAGATGTTAAAGCCATCAGAAGACGTTCTTGCATTTGGCGATATCACCCGTCAGGGCTATCCATTCTACGGCGGTAATGTGACTTATGAGATTCCGTTCCATTCAGAGGGAGGCGAGTATGAAGTAGATGCAACCATGTTCCGCACTCCGTTTATCAGCGTAGCTGTTGATGGAGAACGTGCCGGATGGATCGCATTTTCTCCGTACAGCTGTGATCTTGGAATGGTTCCGGAGGGGGATCATGTTCTGGAGATTACGGTATTTGGAAGCCGGATTAATACCTTTGGTACGGTACATAACTGCAATCAGACAGAGGCCTGGTTCGGACCGAATGCATGGCGTACAGTGAACGAAGAGTGGTCCTACGAGTATCAGGTGAAGCCGGTAGGTTTATTGAAAGCACCTGTTTTGAAGAAGAGATAAATGATTGATATCACAGGAACGTGCTCTGGCATTTTCCTGTGATATAAAACAGAATACGGAAAGGCATATAAGAACTATGAAAATCAATCATCTGAAAGTGAATCATCTGGTGAATCCGCTGGGCTATGACCTGGCGGAGCCGACTATTTCCTATGTTGTGGAAGAAACACAGGCAGTCAGACAGGAAAGAGCACAGGTTCTGGTGGCGCTGGATGAGAAGTTTGCGGAAATGGTATTCGATTCCGGAGAGTCTGCAGAAATTGTAAGTACTGCATATATTCTTCCGATGGAACTGAAACCGGAGACAAGATATTACTGGAAAGTCCGTGTATGGGCAGATAACGGAGAAACTGCCGAGAGCGAAGCTGCATGGTTTGAGACGGCAAAAGCCGGGGAATGGACGGCAGACTGGATTACACCGGCGCTTCCGAAAGAGGTACAGGCAGTTCTGATGAAGAATGTGGAAATCAGCAGACCTGTGAAAAAAGCACGGATGTATGTGGTCGGACTGGGTGTTTATGAACTGTATCTGAATGGACAGAAACAGGGAGATGAAGTACTTCTGCCGGGACTCTGTGATTTTGATACATGGATTCAGTATCAGACCTATGAACTGGAGCTTTCTGAGGGACAGAATCATATGGAAATTGTTCTCGGAGACGGCTGGTACAAAGGCTGGTATGGTCTCAGACAGACTTCTGAGAACTATGGCGACCGTCTTGCGGCAATCGCGGAAATCCATATCACTTATGAAGATGGAACGCAAGAAGTGATCGGTACGGATACGACCTGGAAAGCACGTAAGAGCCAGGTGGTTTACAGTGGTATTTATCCGGGAGAAATTTATGATACAACGCTGGATACCAGCGAGATTTTTGATACAGAGGTCATCGGCCTTGACAAAGAGAAACTGAGCCCTCGTTTAAGCCCGCCAATCACGGTTCATGAGCAGTTGAAACCGATTGAGGTCATCCATACACCCGCAGGAGAAACGGTTCTGGATATGGGGCAGAATATGGTAGGTTGGCTGAGCTTTAAGTGCAGTGCCCCCAAGGGAACCCGCTTGTTCTTCCAGTTTGGCGAGATCCTTCAGGATGACAATTTCTACAATGACAATTTACGTACCGCGAAAGCGGAATTTACCTATATTTCCGATGGTACGGAGAGAGTCGTGAGACAGCATTTTACATTCTACGGTTACCGTTTTGTCAAAGTTACCGGATGGGATGGTGAGCCGGATCCGGAAGATTTCCGGGGACTTGTGATTCATTCCGAGATGGAGGAACTTGGTCATATCGAAACTTCCGATCCTCTGGTAAATCAGCTGGTACATAACGCCAAATGGGGACAGAAAGGCAATTTCCTGGATGTGCCGACCGATTGTCCGCAGAGAGATGAACGTTACGGCTGGACGGGAGATGCGCAGATTTTCAGCGGTACCGCATGCTTTAACATGGATACCTATGCTTTTTATACGAAATACGGCAAGGATGTTTATGCAGAGCAGCTGAAACTGGATGGAAGCGTGCCGGATGTTGTTCCGGTTGCCAATTATCAGGGAGATGCATCAACTGCATGGGGAGATGCGGCAACCATCATTCCGTGGAACGTATATCTTCATTATGGAGATAAGGGGATTCTTGCCCGTCAGTATGACAGTATGAAAGCCTGGGTCGACTATATGAGACGGGAAGATGAAAAATACGGCAATAAATACCTGTGGCAGAGCGGCTTCCATTATGCAGACTGGCTGGCGCTGGATGGCAACGTGGAAGGCGGTGTTTATGGCGCAACAGACCCGTTCCTGATCTGTTCCGGTTATTACTACTATTCCACGGATATTGTGGCAAAGACAGCCGGAATTCTTGGAAAAGAAGAGGATGCAGCCTATTATACAGATCTTGCACAGAAGATTCACGATGCATTTGTCAATGAGTATTTTACACCGTCCGGACGTCTGTGCGTCAATACCATGACTGCTCATGTAGTGGCTCTTTATATGGGGCTTACACCGGATTTTGCATATGAAAAGACCTGTGCGGGACTTCTGGAACTGCTGAAGAGAAATAAATATCATCTGAACACCGGTTTTGTAGGAACTCCGTATCTCTGTCCGGTTCTTTCCGAAAATGGTATGAATGATCTGGCATATCAGCTTCTGATGGAAAAGGGATTCCCGGGATGGCTCTATGAGGTACTGATGGGCGCTACTACGATCTGGGAAAGATGGAATTCCGTACTTCCCAATGGCAAAATCAGCGGTACGGGTATGAATTCCCTCAACCATTATTCCTATGGTTCGATTGTGGAATGGATGTACCGTTATATGCTTGGAATCCGTCCTTGTGAAGAAGGTGCAGGATTTAAGAAATTCACTCTTGCTCCGACACCGAACTATCAGATGCGGTGGGCAAAAGGTTCCCTTCGTTCTGCGGCAGGAACGATTGAAAGTGAATGGTCCATCGAAGGCAAAGAACTTCATTTCCGCTTTACGGTTCCGTTTGATGCACAGGCAGTGATCGTTCTGCCGGATGCGGAGGAAGCCGTAATAGCCTCTCAGACGGCCGGAAATGACAGAATCCTGTCTGTGGTACAGAAAAATGGTAACGTGGAAATAACAGCCGCTGCAGGCTCTTACAGCTTCGTATACGAGCCGACAGTGCCGTGCAGAAAGATTTATTCTGTGAATTCTCCGATGGCAGAGCTGGAGGCAAATGAAAAGACGAAAGATATTCTTGACAGGGAATATTTTTCAACAGTGAAGAAACTTCCGTTTAAGGATGAGCTGTATACATTGCAGGAACTGATGAACGGACCGTTTACCAATGTTCCGTATGAGCAGCAGGCAAAGATCGACAAGCTGCTTCGGGAAGTCGAGTAGTCTAAAAGAACAGAAATACAGAGAGGTATTTTTATATTACAGGAGAATGCGAAGCACTTTCCTGTAATATAAAATAATAGCTTTCCTGGAATATAAAACAACAGGAGTCTGACCGGTTTGCGGAGACTCCTGTTGTTTTTTGCGTATTCCTTTTTTGTTATACTGATTTTAGTTATACTGAATATTTTCCAGAGGAGCAAGATACTGTTCTCTGCGGTTTTTCTCTTCTGCCAGATAAGACTGGTCTGCTCTGGAATGAAGTTCCTGCAGATACTGGTGATGATTCTGCATAATCTCATCATTGTTCAGACCAAGAATCAGCATGGCAATGCTGGAACACTGGTCAGCGGCACGCTCCAGATGCGTCAGGATATCCATAAAAATAATTCCGGAGTTGATATTGCAGATGCCCTGGCAGAGTCTTGTGGTATGACGGTTCTTGAGAAGAAGGACCATATCATCAATAACTTCTTCCAGAGGCTCAATCCGGCGTACAACCGTTTCGTTTTCTGTCTCAAGACTCTCTACAGTAAGGCGGAGAATCTCAAGGACAGCATCTCCGAGAATATCCAGTTCTTTCTGTGCACCATCCGAAAATGTAAGTTCGGATTCTTTTAATTTCTTTGCCATTTCATCAAAATTCGTAGCATAATCTCCGATACGTTCCACGTTGGGGGCACACTGCATCAGCATGTTCAGCTGTCGGTTGTCCGATTCGTTTTCAATATTTTTGGACAGCTCGATGAGATAGTTGTCTGCTTTGTCTGTAAACACATCAAGACGTTCTTCATAGGCGTTAATGGTATCTGTGCGTTCTTCCTCGTACTGATGGAACTGCGCAAGGCTCATTTCCACATTGTTTCTGGCGATGTTTGCCATGTAGGCGAGCGTCTTTGTTACTTCGCTGAGCGCCAGCGCCGGAGAAATCATGATCTTCGGATCAAGAGCGGCAAGTTCCGGATAAGTTTCTTCTTTTACCGGATCATCCTTGACGATTTTGCAGGAAAGATTGACCAGTGCACCGGTAAATGGAAGAAGTACGACTGCCGTAATCAGATTGAATAGTGTCTGGAAGTTTGCAATTCCGCCGCTGTCAACGATACTGTCCCAGAGACCGCCGAAGGCTCCTGCCTTATGAAGAAGAGACATTCCGATCATAAAGAGCACGGTACCGATACAGTTAAAAACGATATGAACAACACCGGTACGTTTGGCGTCTTTGGAGGAACCGATGGAGCAGACCATGGCGGTTGTTACGCAGGTTCCAAGGTTGATACCCATAATGATCGGGTAGATCAGGTTAAAAGTCATGACACCGGTAGAGGACAGTGCCTGAAGGATACCGACCATAGCAGAGGAACTCTGAATGATGACGGTAAGAATCAGACCTGTAAAAATACCAAGGATAGGAATGTCTGTGAAATAAGACAGAATATCCACAAAAGCCTGCGATTCTGCCAGAGGCTCTACTGCGGCTGTCATAGAGATCAGACCCGTAAAGAGAATACCGAATCCAAGACAGATCATACCTGCGTTTTTGGTAGCATTTTTCTTAATAAACATGATCAGGATAATACCGATGACCAGAGCAAACGGCGCAAGGAAATCCGGTTTGAAAAAGGAAAGAATAGAACCGCCGGAGCTGTCGATGTCCATCAGTCGGATGATTTGTGCGGTAACCGTGGTACCGATATTTGCACCAAGTACAATACTGACTGCCTGTCTCAGGTTCAGAATGCCGGCTCCGATCAGACCGACGGTCAGGACGATGGTAGCTGTGGAACTCTGAATGATCGCCGTGACAATGGTACCGGTGAGAAGGCCGAGAAAGACATTGTGTGTTAATTTGCCGAGAAACTTCTTCAGTGCTTCGCCGGAACCCTGCTTCAGGCCATCCCCCATGATCTCCATTCCATAGAGAAACATGGCTAATCCGCCCAGCAGCTTAACCAGGGTAATAATTGTGTTCATGTTTTCGTCTCCTTATCTGTAATGTGACTTTACATACATTTTACGAAAATTTAATGTACATTTAAACTATATGCAAATTGGAAGCAGTTGGCAAGTAGAAATTCGATTTTTCTATGAAAAATCCACTCCTGATTTTCGTCATTTTAACCAAAACAACCAGATTATGGAGTTTTTTCCTTTACTTGCACAGAGATATCCACGGTGCTATAATCCTGTCTGGAAAATTTTTCGGTACGATGTACCGGCGGCAGAGCTTCTTTGCCGTATATGTTTTTATCATTATGCTTTTATCATATTACAAAGGGGACTGGAAAGATGGAAACTTATGAAATTTTTAAAAATCTGGCGATTATTCTGATTTCTGCTAAACTGTGCGGACTTCTTGCGGCAAAACTGAAGGCGCCTCAGGTCGTGGGAGAAATTATTGCCGGACTTCTGATCGGGCCGTGCGTACTGGGCCTTGTACAGCAGACAGAACTTATTACGGGAATGGCGGAGATCGGTGTGGTTCTGCTGATGTTTTTTGCAGGTCTTCAGACAAGCCTGAAAGATCTGATGCGAACAGGATGGAAAGCACTTCTGATCGCATGTGCGGGTGTATTTGTTCCTCTGGCGGGCGGTTATCTGCTTTACAGCTGCTATTATGGATTTGCGCCGGGCGGAACAAGCCAGTTTTATTCTGCGGTATTTACCGGTGTGATCCTGACTGCAACCTCTGTCAGTATTACGGTTGCTTCGCTGAAAGAACTGGGATATCTGAAATCCGAAACCGGTACCACCATCATGAGTGCGGCGATCATTGATGATGTCATTGGAATTATTGTACTGACTTTTGTAGTCGGAATGAAAGATCCGGACAGCAAACCGGTATCTGTGATTATCAGCACAGTACTGTTCTTCGTTCTGGCGGTAGTGCTGGGTGTGATTATTTACAGCGGATTTAAATGGCTGGATAAGCGTTATCCGCATACACGCCGTATTCCGATCTTTGGTTTTGTACTTGCCTTTGCCATGGCTTATGTAGCTGAAAAATATTTTGGCATTGCAGATATTACAGGCGCTTATGTAGCGGGTATCATTCTCTGCAGCATTGATGATTCGGAGTATATTGCAAGAAAGGTAGACGTAAGCTCCTACATGATTTTCGGACCTCTGTTTTTCGCAAGTATCGGTCTGAAAACAAATATTGATCAGGTAACGCCATCCCTGCTTCTGTTCTGTATCCTCTTTGTGATCGTAGGTCTTCTGGCCAAAATCATCGGATGCGGTCTGATGTCCAAGGCATTGGGATTCCGCGGATCAGATGCACTAAAAATCGGTGTCGGAATGATGACCCGTGGAGAGGTTGCTCTGATCGTTGCCCAGAAAGGTCTGCAGGTAGGAATGATTGAGTCCAGATATTTTGCAGCAGTCATTTTCCTGATTCTGGTATCCTCGATCTCTACACCGATCGTATTGAAGGTCCTGTACAGCAAAGATGGAACGAAGGCTACGGCAAAATAAATCCGGAAAGGGTTTTTCTTAATAAAGATTTGAAATGATCACATCTTGTGTGCAATATCGAAATTTTATATAAAAATGTCCGGGTCAGACAAATCATAAGATTTGCTGCCCGGACATTTTTTGTTTTATACCATAGAACGTGTTTAAAAAGTGCGTTCTGTTTTTGGTGATGTATCCTGCTTTCTGTTTTAAAAAATACAGGGAGGATGATCATGCGTCTTCTCTGTCATTGGTAAGCTGGAACTTGTCGAGGATATAGAAGATCAGGCTTAAGATCATTGCCACGATACAGGCAAGGACCATACCGGTAAGCTCTACATTTCCGAATTTCACGGAAATTCCGGATAAACCGGTGACAAATACCACGGAAGTCAGAGTCAGATTTCTGGAACGACCGAAATCTACCTGGGAATCCACCAGGATACGAATACCGGAAGCACCGATCATACCGTATAACAGGAACGAGATTCCGCCGATAACCGGTCCCGGAACTGTCTGGATGAGCATGGAGAGCTTTCCGACAAAGGAACAGATGATGGAAAGAATCGCTGCACCGGCGATAACTCTTACGCTGTATACCTTCGTGACTGCCATAACACCAATGTTCTCACCGTAAGTGGTGGTAGGAACGGAACCGATCAGACCGGAGAGCATTGTGGAAAAATTATCTCCGAGAAGAGAACGGTGAAGTCCCGGGTCTTTCAGAAGGTCTTTTCCTACAATCTTGCTGGTTACAACCTGATGTCCGATATGTTCGGAAATGATGACCAGAATGACCGGAAGGATGATCAGGATCGCATTCATGTTAAACTTCGGAAACTGGAAATTCGGCAGTGCAAATAAAGGAGCAGATGCGACTGCGCTGAAATCCACCATTTTGCAGCACAGTGCTGCGATATATCCTGCGATTACTGCAATCAGAATCGGAATGACGGACAAAAATCCCCGGAAAAGGATATTTCCGAAAATTGCCACTCCAAGTGTTACAAGAAATACGATCACATTTTTCGGATTAATAGTCTCATCCAGCAGCCCGGCATTGCCTGCGGCACTTCCGGATAATTCCAGACCGATCAGTGCTACGACCGGTCCCATGGCAGCCGGCGGAAGGACAACGTCGATCCAGTCAGAACCGAATTTGTAAATAATGAGTGCGATCACGCATCCGCAGAATCCAACCACTACGAAACCGCCAAGTGCGTATTCATACCCCATCTGGCTGATGACGATGCCGGCAGGTGCCAGAAATGCAAAACTGGAACCGAGATAAGCCGGCGCCTTTCCCTTGGTGATGGCGATGAAAATCAGTGTACCGACACCGTTCATGAACAGAACAATGGCAGGGTTGATTCCGAAAATAAACGGTACCAGAACAGTTGCGCCGAACATGGCGAACATATGCTGGATACTCAGCGGAATCAGAAGATTAACGGGTACCTTGTCTTCAACTTGAATAATCTTACGTGTTTCCATTTGTTTCTCCCTCTCTCATTTTTTCGATTATTTTAGCATATGAGAGAGCATATGGGAATATGGAAAATGAGAATTATGGTATTTTTGAAAGTGCTGTATTGCTGTGAAGGGTTACAAATTCCGTGTTCCTGCTAACAGAATATAAAGTAATGATTTTATGCGTGTTCCTCCAGCCATCTCAATGCGCTGTATACCAGAATGGCACTTCCCAGTGGCAGAACATCCTCATTGAATACCACATGGTCATTGTGCATGGGTTTTCCATACAATTCGTTTTCCTGTGCGGTACCGGCTCCGAGAAGCAGGTAGCTGCAGGGAATCTCATACGTATAGGATGCGAAATCCTCGGAACCCATACCACCCTGATTGAATACAACTACTTTGTTGGGGTCATAGGCTTCTTTGAGATAACCTGCGATAGTACTGGTCATTTCTTCATCATTATGAAGAGGCGGTGCAGAAGAAATTTCTGTAACCTGAGCTTCACCACGGAAGAGTGCGGCTGTCAGGGTGGAGATTTCCTCGATACGCTGATAGATCTGAGCAGAAAGGTCTCTGTCCAGAGTACGGATGGTTCCTTCGAGAATGACTTCTTCAGGAATGATATTGGGAGCTTTTCCGCCGGAGAATTTGCCGATGGTTACGACTGCGGGCTTTACAGGAGCCACTTCTCTTGCGATGATTTCCTGCAGAGAAAGATAAATATGAGCAGCGATATTAATCGGGTCAATTCCTGTTTCCGGCATGGCACCGTGACAGCCTTTGCCTTTGACACGAATACGGAAAAGGGTACAGCCGGCCATGCAGGTTCCCAGTCCGCAGAGAACCATGCCGGATGGAGTGCCGGAATTTACATGGAGAGCCATTCCTGCATCCACGGTGGGATTGGTGAGGACACCGGCTTTTAACATGGATTTTGCTCCGGTAAAGCCTTCTTCGTCAGGCTGAAAAACAAGTTTGACGGTTCCTTTGATTTCATTCTGGTGCTGTTTTAGTAATCTGGCTGCGCCAAGAAGCATGGTTGTGTGCATATCATGGCCGCATGCGTGCATATAATTGTTTTTTGATGCAAAAGGAACAGGAGCTTCTTCTTTGATTGCAAGTGCGTCCATATCTGCGCGGAGAAGAATGGTTTTGCCCGGCTGTTCGCCTTTTATGGTTGCTACAATACCGCTTTCACATATTTCATTCGGCTGATAGCCGTATTCTTTTAATTTGTTCATAACGAAAGCTTTTGTTTCCGGAAGAACAGGGCCGGCTTCCGGACATTGGTGGATGGTTCTGCGGATTTCGATCAAATCCTCTTTCAGCTGTTTGGCAGATTCAAAAATAGATGACATATTTTTACCTCCTTAATGGATGAATGACGATGTCTGTGCAGAAACAGAGATCGATTGTTTATTATTACACTATTGCTTCGTACTATTGTAGCAGATTGTATGAGAGATTTCCAGAGGGTGTTTGATAATGCATATATTTAGCAAAAATTCAGGATCTCCTGCACTTTTTCAAAAGGCAGATTCATCGCTTCCGCGATCTCTTTTTCCGACTTTCCCTGAACCTTCAGCTGAAATACTGCAGCACGTTGATTGGCTTCCTTTGCCTGTTGACTTGCCTGATCTGCTCTTTGTCTTTCTCTCAGAGTATTCTCCTGTTCTTCCTTACGCCCCTGCTCCAGACCTTCCTGGTAGCTGATTTCTTTTTCGTTTGAGATATGCAGATTCTCATCATATTCTTCCAAGATCATATCCGTCACCTCCGCTTTGTTTCCAAGCAGGATGTCTGTCAGAATCCCCTTTTTGATACAACTGTCTACTGCCTGTTCCACAGCTTCTTTTAATGCCATTTTCTTCTTCTGGTTCATTCGGATCTCCTCTATGAAGAGAGAATACTGATAAAGTTTCGGGCATTTTTTCATAATCCCGCTGTTGTGTCCGGCATTTTCCTCGTTCCGTTGTAAAATACATAATACTTCGGTAAAGGAAGCGGGATCTGTTTGCTGGAATAAATATCCAGCTTATTCAATGCCACATATTTCTGATATGCGGAACTCA
>CAMBAL010000006.1 GCA_945864225.1 uncultured Blautia sp.
GCGACCTTGCCAAGGTCGAGACCGCGGGTTCGAGCCCCGTCTATCGCTCTTAAGACTTCGATGATTCGAAGTCTTTTTTTTATATTACAGGAAAGTGCTCCGCATTTTCCTGTAATATAAAAAAAGCCCTCCGGGCAGGATTGCCCTGCGGCGGAGGGAAAATATATAGCTGAAGCGGTCCGTTGCAGGCGGCTGATCCTCTAGCCCTTCAGCTGATATGCGACCAGCGCAATATTCCAATAGCCTTCTTTATTCAATTCTCTTTCAAATTCATGGATCTTTTTCAGACAGGCATCCGGAAGTTCAGCAATCTGTAAAGAATCCGAAAAGTTGTCTGTTGATCTGCCTGAAGCCTCTTCCATATCAGATTCCCTCGCTTTCACGGTCAATCTGACCATAGAAGGTGAACAGGTACAACCCGCAAAGCCCTACAAGTCCGTAAATAATCCGGGAAAGCCAGCTCATGCTGCCAAAGAGCAGCGAAACCAGGTTCAGATTAAAAAATCCGATCAGCCCCCAGTTGATTGCGCCAATCAGAGCCACTGTCAGTGAAAAATACTGTAAAAATCGATTTCCCATAAGTCACCATCCTTTCTTGGATATAGTATCTTCAGAAAATAAAAAAGAATGTATGATTTTTTCTGGTAAAATCATACATTCTTTTCAAAAATTAACAGTCGTTCCTATGTCTGGCAGGAAGTCCGGTTATTTTACTTTCAGAATCTGAGATGTAGTCGTTCCGCCGCCGAACGTAAATGCTTCTCCTGCATGCAGGGTAACATCTGATTCATCATTCAGGGAAAATGCCTGACAGACGTTCACGGTATTTCCAGGCTCAATTTCTTCCATATATTTGTCAATGGCGTCTTCCGTGGCTTCAGGAATAGCAGCGGTCAGTGCTTCTCCGTTCTGATAAGCCTGAAGATTGACATCGACCATGGCACTGGATGGTGAGGTACTGTTGTTGGTATAATCATAATATACCAGCAGACAGGGAATGCCCGCAAAATCAGTGGAAATCGTATGCTTGGTGTAATGAATGGTGAATTTTTCATTGGTCATATCAATGGAATCAGATGAAGCTGTCGGAGTATCACTGACGGAAGTATTGGAATCCTCCTCGAGACCGATAAGTTCATGATTGATTTCATCCTGTACATTTTTAAAATTCGCTGACATAATTTTGACTGTTTCATCATCAAGAGAAACAATTTTCCATCCTTTGTTTGTTTTGATGACAGGGTAGGTGACATCGGCTTCTGTAAATTTATCTTCTACGGTTGAAGATTTTTCGTTGAGAATGGAAGCCAGTTTCTGTTGGGTTTCTTCCTCGGTCAGTTCCGTACCGGAAAAAGCAGTGGAAACAATCTGTCGTAAAAATTCCGTAATGGTCTCTTTGTAGATATCAGATCCGTCAATATATCGGATTCGTACGGTGATACTTGCGGTACCGTTCTGAATGTTAAAAACATTTTTGCGGATTTTATAAGTCATTTTCTGATTGATGCCCTGGAAAAATTCCGTGTATGCATCATCTCTGATATCTGCATCATCAAGAGCAGAAAGGTCATTGCTCTGCAGCTGTGTGCTCATTCCGTCAAAGTCCATTTTCTGCATATCTGCAAGAAAAGTTTCTACGGTTTTTTCCGGCTGCAGGCGAGCCCAGAAATAATAACCGCCTGCTCCGCCAATTGCCAGGATAATAATTGCCAGAAGAAGAATGAACCCGGTGCGGCCTTTTTTCTTCTTTTTTCTCTTTTTGTCAGGTATTTTTTCTTCCCTTGTTTCCTGTGTTGTTGTATCCATAAAACCTCCTCAATTCTGTTTATGTTACTGAGAACGGAAGTAGACAGTAACCTGTTCATACAAAAGCATTATAGCATACGATAGAATTTGTTGACAATGGAAATCGGCAGACATATAATTGAAACATGACTGACCAGCCGGTCGGAATAATGGCAGGAGGATGAAGAGAACGTTATGATATCACGTTATAGTGTTAAGAAACCGTACACGGTAGTAGTTGCGATTGTTCTGGTTCTGATTCTTGGAGCTGTTTCTTTTACAAAAATGAATACAGACCTGCTTCCAAGCATGAATCTGCCATATGCAATTGTTATGACAACCTATCCGGGAGCCAGCCCGGAGACTGTGGAGACTGTGGTTACCAGGCCGATTGAGCAGTCAATGGCGACCGTATCGGATATTGAAAATGTCAGCTCACAGTCCAGAGAAAATGTATCTCTGGTAATACTGGAATTTCAGGGATCTACGAATATGGATTCGGCAACTATCGAGATCCGTGAAAAGCTGGACCAGATCAGCGGATACTGGGAGGATTCCGTAAGCAAACCGATGATTATGAAGCTGAATCCTGACATGATGCCGATCATGGTTGCAGCAGTAGAGATTGACGGTCTGGAATCTACAGAAGTGACGGACTATGTGGAGAAGAAGATCGAAGCTGAGATGGAAAGTGTTGCAGGTGTGGCAAGTGTTTCCACTACAGGGAATATTACAGAGAGCGTGGATGTTCTGATCCGTGAGGATAAAATTACAAGTGCCAATCAAAAGGTCATGAAAGCGATTGATCAGCAGTTTGAGGAAAAGGAAAAAGAACTGGAGGATGCGCAGAAAGAACTGGATGAAGGACTGGAGAAGCTTCAGGAAGGAAAAGATGAACTGGAAGAGGGCAGGACGAAGCTGGAGAGCGGCAAGGATGAGATGGTTCAGGGAATTGCCCAGGGTACTCAGCAGATGATGGAGGCGGAGAATCAGATAGCGGCAGGAGAAGCCGGGATTCAGGAACAGGAGAAGCTTCTGGAGGAAAAACAGGCGGAATTGGATTCTGCCCGTACACAGCTTGCAGATGGCAGGACGCAGGCAGAAGATGCACTGAGTCAGCTGGGGTCTGCACAGACGGGCATTCAGACGCTTCAGCAGGCAATCAGCAGTCTGGAGCAGCAGGAAGCCGGACTTTCGCAGAACCTGACTGCCATTACGGAGGGAATCAATGGGATTGACCAGCAGCTTGCTGCTTTGGAAATGAATCCGGAAGCGCTGGATTATGAGACAATGAAAGCCAGTCTTCAGGAACAGCGGGCATCTCTGGAACAGAATCTTTCCGATGTGCAGAATGCGCAGGCAACTCTTTACGCTCAGAAGGCAGCACTGAATGATCAGCTGAATCAGATCGCATCCTCCTTCGGTAAGGATTCAGCGGATGAGGCTCTGGCTTATATTACGGAACAGACGACCAGTCTGTGGAATACACTGGAAGATCTGAGCACTAAGGAGCAGGCCCTTGCAGAAGGACAGGCGCAGCTGGATTCCGGCAAAGAAACACTGAATGCCTATAAAAAGCAGATCGCTTCAGGAAAACAGCAGCTATCCACAGGTAAGATTGAAATGGATACCAGGAAGCTTCTGGCTTCTATTGATATGAGTGTGGCAGAATCACAGCTTGCATCAGGTTCCACGCAGATAGAAGAGAATGAATCAAAAATGGAGGAAGCGCAGGCACAGCTGGATTCCGGCAAAGAACAGCTGAAGGAGGCAAAGAAAGCAGCAAAAGATCAGACAAATCTGAAAAATCTTATTACCTCCGATCTGGTCAGGGGAATACTGGCAGGAGAGAATTTCTCTATGCCTGCAGGATACATACAGGAAGGAAACAATGAATATCTGGTACGTGTGGGAGATAAGATCGAAGATATTAAGAATCTCGAGGATCTGGTTCTTCTTGATCTGGGGCTGGATGGTCTCGATCCGATTCGGTTGAAAGATATTGCGGATATTACGATACGGGATGACAGTGATGAAGTTTATGCCCGTCTGAACGGCAATCCGGGAGTCATGGTGACTATAGAAAAACAGACAGGTTATTCTACAGGTGATGTGACAGATACGATTCTGGAGAGAATCGATGAGATCGAAGCAGAGAACCCGGACGTTCATTTTTCCGTACTGATGGATCAGGGTGTTTATATTGACCTTGTTGTGGATTCGGTTATGAAGAATATGATTTCCGGTGCGATACTGGCTGTATTGATTCTTCTGCTCTTTTTGAAGGATATAAGACCGACAGTTGTGATTGCCTTTTCCATACCGATCAGTGTTGTTGCCTCGTTTGTTCTGATGTATTTCAGCGGAATTACGCTGAATGTTATTTCACTTTCCGGACTTGCGCTGGGAATCGGTATGCTGGTGGATAATTCAATCGTAGTTATTGAAAATATCCAGCGTATGCGCCAGAATGGCGTACCTGCCAGAAAAGCTGCTATTGAAGGTGCACAGCAGGTGGCGGGAGCAATTACTGCTTCTACACTGACAACGGTCTGTGTATTTGCCCCGATTGTGTTTACGGAGGGAATCACCCGACAGCTTTTTGTGGATATGGGACTGACGATTGCCTATTCATTGTTTGCCAGTCTGGTCGTGGCACTGACTCTGGTGCCTATGATGTCATCCGGACTGCTGAAAAAGGCGAAACCGAAGAAATTCCGTATTCTGGATGCAATCCGCAATGCCTATGGAAAAATCCTCGGCGGTGCGCTCAAAGTGAAATTCCTTGTGATTCTGCTTGCAATCGGATTATTTGCAGGAAGCATGACAGCTGCGCTGAAAGCAGGTACGTCTTTTATGCCGGAAATGGAAAGCACGCAGGCAACGATGACGATCACTACAGAAAAAGGGACACCTTTTGCGGAAACAACGGCCTGTGCAGATGATGTGATTGCAAAGATTGAAGATATTGAGGATATTGAGAGTATCGGTGCAATGGCAGGCGGAGGCGGAATCTCCAGTATGATGGGAGGCAGTTCTTCCGATACCAATTCCGTCAGCGTTTATCTGCTTTTAAAAGAAGATAAAAAGCTTTCCGGTGAGGAACTGGCGGATGAGATTCTGAAGAGAACATCAGATTGTCCATGTGAAGTAAGCGTTTCTACACAGTCCATGGATATGAGCTCTCTTGGCGGAAGCGGTATTCAGGTGAGAATCAAGGGAAAAGAACTGGATGAACTTGCTTCCATTGCGAAAGATGTTGCTGCCATTGTGGCAGATACAGAGGGAACACAGAATGTATCAGACGGACAGGAAGATACGGATGCAGAATTTCGTATTTCTGTCAACAAAGCAAAGGCTATGGAATATAAACTGACTGTAGCGCAGGTATATCAGGAAATCCAGGCGCGCATTGCGGAGGCATCTTCTGCGACAACACTGTCTACTGCTGAAAAAGACTACAGTGTCTATATCCGTGACGAAAAGGATGAAAAGCTTACCAGGGAGGATATTCAGAATCTGAAAATCAAAGTGACGGGAACGGACGGCGAGGAAGAGGAAATTAAAATTTCGGATATTGCAGAATTTACAGATGCGACGGGTCCCCAGACAATCACCCGTGATGCCCAGTCTCGGTATATGACCGTCAGTGCAGAGATTGCCAAAGGGTATAATATTGGTCTTGTCAGTGCTGAGGTACAAGAAAAACTTGATGATTACGAAATACCGAATGGCTATACGCTGGAAATGAAGGGCGAAGATGAAACCATTAATGATGCGATGGGACAGCTGATGCTGATGCTTGTACTGGCTCTTGTATTCATGTATCTGATTATGGTTGCACAGTTCCAGTCTCTGTTGTCTCCGTTTATTATCATGTTTACCATTCCTCTGGCATTTACAGGAGGATTTATGGGACTTTTGGTTACCGGAATGGATGTGAGCGTGATTGCGATGATTGGTTTTATTATGCTGTCAGGTATCATTGTAAATAATGGTATTGTGCTTGTTGACTACACAAATCAGCTGCGCATGGATGGCATGTCTAAGCGGGACGCTCTGATACAGGCAGGAAAGGATCGTTTCCGCCCGATTATCATGACAGCTCTGACTACGATTCTGGGTCTGTCTACGATGGCTGCAGGAATGGGCATGGGAGGCGGTATGGTTCAGCCTATGGCGATTGTTACGATTGGAGGTTTGATCTATGGTACTTTGCTGACTCTGTTTGTGGTACCGTGTATTTATGATATGCTGAACAGGAAAGAATACAAACGGGATGAGATCAGACTGGAGGATACAGACGATGGAGATTGAGAGAAATGAAAAAGTCCTTGCCATGTACCGGGCGGTATGGCAACTTCTGGATGAAGGCAGAGATCTGCACAAGCTGAAAGTATCCGACATTACAGAATGTGCCGGAATCGGTAAGGGAACAGCTTATGAGTATTTTCGGAGCAAAGAGGAAATTGTGAGCAAGGCAATGCACTATAATTGTCTGCTGCAGTTTCATATGCTCAGAGAGCGTGTTGCAGAGCAGGAAAATTATAAAACAGCTCTGCATATATGTTTCGACTGGCTGTCAGAGACCTGTGACAGCCGGAAACTGATTCTTCAGGTATTGAAGCAGACCGGGGATCTTTCTAAGAAAGCCGGATGTACCTGTGAATCTGAAAAAAAGAATGGGGTATATGCGGTGATGATGGAAATTCTGGTACATCTTGTACAGCTTGGACGCAGAGAAAAATTCGTGCGCAGTGAAATTTCTGATCAAATGGCAACTCTTCAGATATTGTCACAGTTTCTGGGTTTTTTTGTATATCAGACAGCCGTCACATCTCTGAAAAAATCAGAAATTTCAATGACAAAAGAATTTTTGTGTGATAATATAATGAAAAGCCTTGGATGAATGACAAAAGTTTTTTTCATGTTACATCGGGTGAAAGAAAAAGAGTTGCTGTGGAGTGTACAGTGGCAAAAGATATTTCAGGATGAAGAGGATGTGAGCAAATGTACAGAAAATACGAAAGTTATTTCTGCTCAGAAGCAGATGGACTGAGAATTTCAATCATGGCAATGCTTCCCAATGAGAAGCCTTACCGTGGAGTTGTTCAGCTTGTTCATGGTATGAGTGAGAATAAGGAACGATATCTGCCTTTTATGGAGTATCTGGCAGAAAAGGGATATGTAACTGTGATCCATGATCACAGAGGGCATGGCAGAAGTGTACGGAACAAGAGGGATCTTGGGTATATGTATGGAGGCGGTGCAGATGCACTTCTAAAAGATATTGGAACTGTGAACAGCAGAATCCGGGAAACATTTCCGGGACTTCCGCTGATTCTGTTCGGACACAGTATGGGGTCTCTTGCAGTCCGTGCATTTGCGGCAATGCATGATGACTGTATGGATATGCTGATCATATGCGGAACTCCGGAGGAAAATCCGTTCAGACCGCTGGGAGAGCTTATTGCAGGAGCGGAGAAGAAAATCTTCGGCCCGCACCATAAGAGCCATCTGCTGGAATTTATGTCATTTGGAACTTATGTGATTCCGTTCAGAAAGGAAAAAAATAAAAATGCCTGGATCTGTTCGGATCCACAGGTTTATAAAGATTATGCAGAATCGGAACTCTGCGGGTTTACTTTTTCCGATGATGCATATCTTGCATTATTTGGTCTTCTTAAGAGGGCTTATGACATCAGACATTGGAAGTGTACGAATCCGAAACTGCCGGTACTGTTTATCAGTGGTGCAGAAGATCCGTGTATGGGCGGTGTCCGCAAATTTGCATCAGCTGTCAGGAAGATGCGAAGTGCCGGTTATGTGGATGTAAAAGGGAAATTATATCCCCATATGCGTCATGAAATCCTGAATGAAAAAGAGAAGACGAAGGTTTATCGTGATATCGTTACCTATATGAGAAAGAAAGGGTTCTGATAGCTGGATTATTTCCTGTATCATAAAAAAGTGTTTTGCATTTGCCTATGATACAAAAGCCCTCCGGGTTTGATGCATACCCATGCGTTGTTTTGCAAATAACTATACCGATCACGCAGGGTGCAGGAGCGAATCCGCATCCTTCGGGAAAGGAGCAGGATATGCACAAAAACGGTGTGATACTTCTGCTGGTTCTTTTGTGCGTGGCATTTCTGGTAAGCTGCGGAAAAAGACAGTCAGCGGAACGGACAGAGCAGAGTGAACTGGTGAGAATTGAGACTGAGGATTGTTTTCCTCAGTCTCAAACATTTTACGGGGGAAAACGTTGACCGTTGGAAGGGATATTGGTATAATGTTACAATCAGGGATGAAAAAAATAGTGAAAATATCCCAGTTTATACAAAGATTATGAAAATCACGGAGGATAGAGAGATGAGAGCCAGCGGAGTTTTGCTGCCGATTTCCAGTATTCCCTCAGAATACGGAATCGGCTGTTTTTCGAAAGAGGCGTACGAGTTTGCAGATCAATTGGTGGAGGCAGGACAGCGATACTGGCAGATTCTGCCATTGGGGCCTACCGGTTACGGGGATTCTCCATATCAGTCCTTTTCTACATTTGCAGGAAATCCCTATTTTATTGATCTGAACGAGTTCGTTGAGAAAGGTCTTTTGACCAGAGCAGAATGTGAGGAGTGCGACTGGGGCGGCAGTGAAAGCTATGTAGATTACGCCAAGATGTATGAATTCCGTTTTAAACTGCTCAGGCTGGCTTTTGAACGTTGGGACAGTGAGAATGAAGAAGGTTTTCCAGAGTTTGTGGAAGAAAATACAGACTGGCTGGAAGATTACTGTTTGTATATGGCAATCAAAAATGATCTTGGCGGAATCATCTGGATGGAATGGCCGAAGAGTTTGAAAAACCGCGAACCGGAAGCTCTTCAGGAAGCAGGAGAACGGCTTGCACAGGAAATTCAGTTTTACCGTTTCCAGCAGTTTTTCTTTACTAAACAGTGGAAAGAACTGAAAAATTATGTAAATAAAAAGGGAATCTGTATCATTGGAGATGTTCCGATCTATGTGGCAATTGACAGTGCAGACACATGGGCTGATCCGGAGCTGTTTCAGTTTGACGAAGAAAATATACCGGTTGCGGTAGCCGGATGTCCGCCGGATGCTTTTTCTGCAACAGGACAGCTCTGGGGAAATCCGCTGTACAACTGGGAATACCACAAAAGCACAGGTTATGCATGGTGGATCCGACGTATGGAACATTCCATGAAACGCTATGATGTTGTCCGTATCGATCATTTCCGCGGATTTGATGAATATTATGCGATTCCTTATGGAGATGAGACTGCCGAAAATGGCGAATGGGAGAAAGGTCCCGGAATGGACCTTTTTCATGTGCTGAAAGAGAAGGTAGAGAATCTGAATGTGATTGCAGAGGATCTTGGAATTCTTACAGACAGTGTGATTGAAATGCTGGAGGAGAGCGGATTCCCCGGAATGAAAGTTCTCCAGTTTGCATTTGACGGCTCTGAGAGCAGTACCTATCTTCCGTATCAATATGACAAAAACTGTGTTGTTTATACAGGAACGCACGATAATGAAACGACCAAGGGATGGCTGGAAAATCTTCAGGGACATGATCTTAAATTTGTGAGAGAATACATTTCCTGTTATGAGAATCCTGTGAATGACTGTGTCTGGGCGCTGATCCGTACGGCGATGGCGAGTGTGGCAGAACTTGCGATCATTCCGATTCAGGATTATCTGTGTCTTGGAAATGAAGCAAGGATCAATGCACCGTCGACTCTGGGAGATAACTGGAAATGGAGGATGACCAAGGGACAGATTTCTGAGATCACGCTGTATCATATGAGAGAACTTACCAGAATTTATGGAAGAAATCCACTTTCTACGCTTCCGGAGACAGAAGAGGAGATTTCTGAAGAAATCCAGGAAACAAGTTCTGCTGAAACTGAAGTTTAGGAAACACGCTCTAGGAAAGCTGAGGATAATCTGTATGCGGAAAGAATGCCACACGAAAACATTGTTTTGTGAAAAGAACAGAAGATCCGCAGCGGCGATAGAAAAAAGGAAGGATAAGTTTACATGGAAGAACAGAAAAAAGAGATCGACGATATGGAACAGAATATAGAACCGGAAAAAGAAAGTAAGGAAAAACAGCCGGTGCCTAATCGCAGTTTGATTTTGTGGGTTTGTGCCGGCGGTTATCTGCTTTATACAGGATATACGCTCTGCAAAAATGTTCTGGCTGGAGCAGAAGACAGCAGTTGGGGCTTTTTCGTTGCCGGAGCTGTATTTGTTGTGCTGGGAGCTGTCCTGGTTTTTCTCGCCATTAAAAATTACAATGACAAAGCAAAAGCGGAGAGAGAAGCACAGGAGAAGGCAGAGGCATCCGAAGAAGTTGACGAACAGGAAGAGAAATAATAAAAAAAATAAAAATTATCATTGAAGTTATCACATAAAAGTTTTAAAATGGTAAAAAGATAAATAGATAATAAGAAGTGCGATTGGAGGAAAATTGTTATGGAAAAAAAGAACATTGACTGGGGCAGCCTTGGCTTCGGTTATATGAAGACAGATTATCGCTATGTATCTAATTTTAAAGATGGTGCCTGGGATGAAGGCGGACTGATTACAGATGACACCGTGACTATCAGTGAATGTGCAGGTGTTCTTCAGTATGCCCAGACCGTATTTGAAGGCATGAAAGCATATACTACGGAAGACGGACGCATTGTTACTTTCCGTCCGGACCTGAATGCAGAGCGTATGGAAAACTCCGCAAAGAGACTGGAAATGCCTGTTTTCCCGCAGGATCGTTTTGTTGAGGCTGTTGTACAGACAATTAAAGCCAATGCAGCATATGTACCGCCATACGGTTCCGGAGCAACGTTATATGTACGTCCGTATATGTTCGGTTCCAATCCGGTAATCGGTGTAAAACCGGCAGATGAATATCAGTTCCGCGTATTTACCACTCCGGTAGGACCGTATTTCAAGGGCGGCGTAAAACCGATCACAATCCGTGTTAGTGATTTTGACCGTGCTGCACCTCATGGAACCGGTCATATCAAAGCTGGTCTGAACTATGCCATGAGCTTACATGCAATCGTGGATGCACATAATCAGGGTTATGATGAGAATATGTATCTTGACGCAGCTACCCGTACTAAAGTAGAAGAGACCGGCGGAGCAAACTTCCTGTTTGTAACCAAAGACGGAAAGGTAGTAACACCGAAGTCTGACAGTATTCTTCCGTCCATCACAAGACGTTCTCTGATTTATGTTGCCAAAGAATATCTTGGTCTGGAAGCAGAAGAAAGAGAAGTATATTTTGATGAAGTAAAAGATTTTGCTGAGTGTGGTCTTTGCGGAACTGCAGCAGTTATTTCTCCGGTAGGAAAGATTGTTGACCACGGTAAGGAAATCTGCTTCCCGAGCGGCATGACCGAAATGGGACCGGTGACCAAAAAACTGTATGAAACACTGACCGGCATCCAGATGGGACGCATTGAAGCACCGGAAGGCTGGCTGAAAGTAATCGAATAATCACAGAAGTGAAACGTGTGGCTTCTTTCGAAGTACAGAGTCCGATATGGACGGAAGACTTCGGAAGAAGCTTTTTTATATTACAGTAACATTTTTATCGGAAAGCAATTTTCAAACACGCTCTAGGAATTCGTCAGGAAATGTGGTACAATTTTTATGCAAGTCACCAATAAGGAGGATACCATGAGTTTAGCAGACCATATATTTATTGATATGTGCAAGGATGTCATTGCCAACGGCACCAGCACAGAGGGAGAAAAAGTACGTCCTGTATGGGAAGACGGAACTCCTGCATATACGATTAAGAAATTTGGCGTTGTAAACCGATACGACCTGCGCAGGGAATTTCCGGCGCTGACTCTTCGCAAAACAGCCTTGAAGAGCGCTATGGATGAGATCCTCTGGATCTGGCAGCAGAAATCCAATAACATTCATGATCTTCACAGCCACATCTGGGACAGCTGGGCAGATGAGACAGGTTCGATCGGCAAGGCATACGGTTATCAGATGGGCGTGAAGCATCAGTATAAAGAAGGCATGATGGATCAGGTAGACCGTGTATTATTTGATTTGAAAAACAATCCCTACAGCCGCCGTATTATGACAAACATTTACGTACATCAGGATCTTTATGAGATGAATCTGTATCCGTGTGCGTATTCCATGACATTTAATGTGACGAAGGAACCGGGCAAAGAAAAACTGACGCTGAATGCGATTCTGAATCAGCGTTCGCAGGACATTCTGGCAGCCAATAACTGGAATGTATGTCAGTACTCCATTCTTCTTATGATGTTTGCCCAGTCCTGTGATATGGAAGCCGGTGAGCTAGTGCATGTGATCTCTGACTGTCACATTTATGACCGCCATATTCCGGTGATAAAAGAACTGATTTCCAGAGAACCCTATCCGGCACCAACGGTCAGACTGAATCCGGAAGTGAAGAATTTTTATGATTTTACCACAGATGATCTGATCGTGGAAAATTACCAGACATGGCCGCAGATCAAGAATATTCCCATAGCAATCTGAAACAGAAAGTATTTGAAAAGAACAAAAAGTTTTTTTCAGCATGCTGTATGATAATGAGAGAATAACCTGTAAAAAAGGAGAACATTTTAATGAATATAATTGTAGCTGTAGATAAAAACTGGGCAATCGGCAAGGATAACCGTCTTCTGGTGAGTATTCCTGCGGATATGAAAATGTTCCGTCAGGAAACCACAGGAAAGGTCTGTGTCATGGGACGCAGGACTCTGGAGAGCTTTCCGAACGGTCTTCCGCTGAAAAACAGGACAAATATTGTCCTTACCGGAAATAAAGATTATCATGTAAAAGATGCCATTGTGCTTCATACAGTAGAGGAAGTTCTGGAAGAAATCAAAAAATATCCGTCAGAGGATGTATACTGCATCGGCGGTGACAGTATTTATCAGCAATTTCTTCCCTATTGTGATACCGCACATGTGACAAAAATTGATTTTGCCTATGAGGCTGACCGGTATTTCCCGAATCTTGATGAGATGCCGGAATGGCAGATTACGGCCAGAAGCGAGGAACAGACATACTTTGATCTGGAATACCAGTTTGTGAAATACGAAAGGAAATAAATGAAGCTTTTCATCAGTTTATTAAAACCTCTTTCTTTTCTTCCGGCAATTCTGATGATGTGTCTGATCTATCATTTTTCAGCGCAGACAGGGGAAGTTTCCGGCAATCTGAGTTATAAAGTCAGCTATGAGATCGTGGAGATCAAGAATGAGGTAATGAATACGGGAAAGGGATATGAGGAATTGAGTGCGGAAGCACATCATATTGAATATTATGTGAGAAAAGCTGCTCACATGACCGAATATTTTCTTCTTGCCATCGCGATTTCTTTTCCGTTGTATGTGTACAAAGTCAGAGGCTTCTGGCTGATGCTGCTGGCTGGCATTGTCTGCGTGGGATTTGCAGGAATGGATGAATATCATCAGTCTTTTGTAGCGAACCGGGGACCTTCTCTGAGGGATGTGGGAATTGACAGTATCGGAGCATTTATCGGTATTCTGCTGGTACAGGCATTCTGCTGGTCTACTCTTCACAATCCTGATAAAAAGAGAAAAAAACGAAGAAACCGTAGATGATACACGGGAGGAAAACATGGACGATTGGCAGTTTAACGGCCTGGATGATCTGGAAAAAATCGGGGATAAGGTCCAGGATATTATAGAAAAAGCAATAGATTCCCAAAACTATCAGAAACTCAATCAGAATATCACACAGGCAGTGAATCATACGATTCGCCAGTATCAGGAAAATCTTGCAAAGAACCAGAACAGCGGGAATGGTACCAGACGCGCGTCTGAGAGGAGAATTTCTTCCGGACAGGGACAGAGAGCGTCTGAGCGACTGAACAGGCGTCCGGTGCAGCCGGAGTACCAGGTGGCAGAACCATGGGAAGCGAAGCCGGAGCTTTATCGAAGTCTGACAGGACAGAAATTGAAAAACATTCTGTATACCGTATTTGGAGGAATTCTGACGGGAGGAATGACAGTCGGATTTCTGACCGTTTCGCTGTTCCAGCTTGCGATGGGAAGCGCGAATTTTGGTCCGGCAGCTGTCATGTTTGCAGGTGTCTGCACTGGCGGCGGGCTTTTGGGATGTGGCTGCAGCGGACTGGCAAGAATCGGACGTTTCCGGAAATACGTGAAAACTCTGGGCACACATACGTACTGCAATATAGAAGATCTTTCCAGAGTGATACAAAAACCGGTGAAATATGTCCGTAAAGATGTCAAGAAAATGATCAGCAGCGGATGGTTTCTGGAAGGACATGTGGACAGACAGGAAACCTGCCTGATCACGGCAAATGAGACATATCGTCAGTATGAAGAAACCCAGAAACAGCTGGAAATGCGAAAAGCGAAGGAACAGGAACGCCTGGAAGCCCGGAACAGCCGGAAACCGGAGGTTCAGGAAGTTCTGGATAAGGGCAATGAATACCTGAAAAAAATACATGAGAGCAATGATGCGATTCCTGGTGAGGAAATTTCAGCAAAAATATCAAAAATGGAACAGATTGTACAGAGAATCTTCGAACGTGCAGAGGAGCATCCGGAAATTATTCCGGATCTGAAACGCCTGATGAATTATTATCTTCCGATGACGGTGAAGCTTCTGGATGCCTATGAAGATATGGACAGTCAGCCGATACAGGGAGAAACCATCACAAATTCCAAGGCAGAAATCGAAAAAACTCTGGATACGCTGAACGAAGCTTTTGCCAGACTTCTGGACTCTGTTTTTCAGGATACTGCATGGGATGTGTCCAGTGATATATCTGTTCTGAATACCGTACTTGCCCAGGAAGGGCTGACAGGCAATGACTTTGACAAACTGAGGAAAGAAGGAGAAAAACGATGACAGAAGAATTTAAAGATTTTGACGCAGCACCTGTTCTGACGCTGGAACCGGAACTTACCATTGAAGAACCGAAACAGGAAGTGGCTTCTGTAATGGAACCTCAGGCGGATATGGATCCCATTCAGAAAGAGATGGCACAGATGGTACTTTCCCCGGAGGAAGTACAGCTGGTAAATGATTTTGCAGGGAAAATCGATATCGAAAATACCAATCAGATCCTGCAGTACGGTGCCGGAACACAGAAAAAAATGGCAGATTTTTCGGATGAAGCGCTGAACAGTGTGAGAACCCAGGATCTTGGTGAAGTGGGAGAGCTTCTTACCAGCGTAGTCAGTGAACTGAAAGGCTTTGACGCAGAGGAAGAAAAAGGGTTGTTTGGCTTCTTTAAAAAACAGTCCAATAAGATTGCCACATTGAAGAACCGTTATGACAAGGCAGAAGCGAATGTGGAAAAAATCACAGATTCGCTCCAGCAGCATCAGCTTCGCCTGATGAAAGATTCTGCTATGCTGGACAGAATGTATCAGCAGAATCTGGCTTATTTCAAAGAGCTGTCCATGTATATTCTGGCAGGTAAGAAGAAACTTGCTGAGGTACGCAGCGGCAAACTTACAGAACTGGAAACAAAGGCCAGACTCAGCGGACTTCCGGAAGATGCACAGGCAGTTAAGGATCTGGATGACAAGTGCAACCGGTTTGAGAAGAAGATCCATGATCTGGAACTGACCAGAATGATCTCGCTGCAGACTGCGCCGCAGATTCGTCTGGTTCAGAATAACGATACCCTGATGGTGGAAAAAATCCAGACTACCATTGTGAATACGATTCCGCTGTGGAAAAGTCAGATGGTTCTGGCTCTTGGCATTGCGCACTCTACCGAAGCGGCAGCAGCGCAGCGTCAGGTAAGCGATGTGACGAACGAACTTCTTCGCAAAAATGCCGAAACTCTTCACATGGCATCAGTGGAAACTGCGAAGGAATCCGAAAGAGGAATTGTGGATCTTGATACTCTGAAAAAGACAAATGCAGATCTGATCTCTACACTGGATGATGTACTGAGAATCCAGAAAGAGGGCAGGGAAAAACGCCAGGCTGCAGAGCTGGAAATGGCCCGGATGGAGAATGATCTTAAGAATAAATTACTGGAAATCAGACGCTAAAAGACAGGAGAACAACACGGGGCTGCGCAGAGGAAACCAGCTCCGTTTTTCTCTCAAAGGAGGAGCAGATATGTATAGAGACCATACAAAGGTGATACAGATCGGAGACCGGAAAATCGGTGGAGGAAACCCGATCCTTATTCAGTCCATGACGAATACAAAAACAGAAGATGTACAGGCAACCGTAGAACAGATTCTGTCTCTGGAAAGTGCGGGATGCGAGATTATCCGCTGTGCAGTACCGACAATGGAAGCGGCACAGGCTCTTTCTAAGATCAAAAAACAGATCCATATTCCTCTGGTTGCGGATATTCATTTTGATTATCGTCTGGCAATTGCCGCTATGGAAAACGGGGCGGATAAGATCCGTATCAACCCGGGCAATATTGGAAGTACGGAACGTATCAAAGCAGTGGTAGATGTGGCAAAAGAGCGGAATATTCCCATCCGTGTCGGTGTCAACAGCGGTTCTCTGGAAAAGGAACTGGTGGAAAAATACCATGGTGTGACAGCAGAAGGTATCGTAGAAAGTGCTCTTGATAAAGTGAAAATCATTGAGGATCTTGGATATGATAATCTGGTTATCAGTATTAAATCGTCTGATGTTCTGATGTGTGCAAAAGCGCATGAGATCATTGCACAGAAGACGGATTATCCGCTTCATGTAGGTATCACGGAAGCCGGTACGCTGTATTCCGGCAACATCAAATCTGCTATTGGACTTGGAATTATCCTGAATCAGGGAATCGGGGACACCATTCGTGTGTCTCTTACAGGAGCACCTCTGGAAGAAATTAAGTCAGCGAAACGGATTCTTAAGACACTCGGACTGCGCAAAGGCGGTGTGGAAGTGGTTTCCTGTCCTACCTGCGGCCGTACCCAGATTGATCTGATCGGTCTTGCCAATCAGGTAGAAGATATGGTTCAGGACATTCCTCTGGATATCAAAGTGGCAGTGATGGGATGTGTCGTAAACGGGCCTGGTGAGGCGAAGGAAGCAGACATTGGAATTGCCGGCGGTGTGGGAGTCGGTCTTCTGATCAAGGGCGGCGAAATCGTCAGGAAAGTACCGGAAGATCAGCTTTTGAATACGCTTCGTGAAGAACTGCTCCATTGGGGAGAATGATTGTTTCAGAAAAGCAAAAAGAGGATTTGAATGGAAAAAGAATTTTTTGATGTATTTCCCAATTTAAAACTGAAGGAAGAACTGACAGAATGGCTGGAAATGGTATATGTGACCCGGGTTTCCTGTAATTCTGAAAAAACCAGGATATGGGTCTATATCAAAAGTGACCGCTGGATACACAAAAAACACATCATAGCACTGGAAAACCAGATTGAACGTCAGTGTTTTGCGGGGCTGAATGTCAGTGTAACAGTGATTGAAAGATTCTATCTGTCCAGACAGTATACACCGGAAAATTTTCTGGATGTTTACCGGTCCAGCATGGAACTGGAACTGCGCAATTACAATATGCTGGAGTACAATCTGTTTAAGCGTGCAAAAATTTCCTTTCCGGAAGAACATGTGATGGAAGTTGTGCTGCCGGATTCTGTGATCGCGAGAGAAAAGAGTGAGATTCTTGTGGAATATTTCCACAAGGTCTTCTGTCATCGCTGCGGAATGGATCTGAAGATTCAGCTGGAATTTGCGCAGCAGGAAGAAAGCCAGTATCGCAAAAACGCGGCGCTTCAGATTCGTCAGGAAGTAGCGAATGTCCTGAAACATGCAAAAATCGCGGCAGACACAAATACTTCAGAGGCACAGGAAGAAGGAAACTCCGGGAAGAAGCAGGATTCCTCAGGAAAAGAGAAAAAACCGGATCAGAAACAGGAACAGAAAACAAATAAAGCATCCGGCGGCGGTCAGAAACCATTTGAAAAAAGTGGCCAGAAAGGTGATTTCCGGGGAGGTTACCGCAAGGATCCCAATCCGGATGTGATTTATGGAAGAGATTTTGAGGGAGATGCCATTCCTCTGGAGAATATCACCGGAGAGATGGGAGAAGTCATTATCCGCTGCCAGGTCATGGATGTAGAAGCACGTGAGATCAGAAATGAAAAAACCATTCTGATCTTTCCGGTAACGGATTTTACTGACAGCATTACGGTAAAAATGTTCCTTCGCAATGAACAGGTTCCTGAGGTGAAAGAACATATAAAAAAAGGCGCTTTCCTGAAACTCAGAGGAGTAACGACCATAGACCGTTTTGACAGTGAACTGACCATTGGTTCCATAGCAGGAATCAAGAAAATTGCCAGTTTTGCCAGTGCGAGAATGGATACCAGTCCCCAGAAGAGAGTGGAGTTACACTGTCATACCAAGATGAGTGATATGGATGGAGTAACTGACGCGAAAGCACTTGTCAAACGTGCGTACGAATGGGGTCATAAAGCCATTGCCATTACGGATCATGGTGTTGTGCAGTCGTTCCCGGAGGCAAATCATTGCTTCGATGCATGGGGCGGTTGTGTGCCGAAAGATTCGGATTTTAAAGTGCTTTATGGCATGGAAGCATATCTGGTGGATGATGAAAAAGGTATGGTGACCAATGGAAAGGGACAGCGTCTGGACGGAAACTTTGTAGTTTTCGACATTGAGACCACCGGTTTTTCCCCATTGACGTGCAAAATCATCGAAATCGGAGCCGTCCGTGTGGAAAACGGAGAGATTACCGACCGTTTTTCCACTTTTGTAAACCCGAAAGTGCCGATTCCCTTCCGGATCGAGCAGCTTACCAGCATTAATGACGGTATGGTCATGAATGCACCCACAATTGAAGAGGTTCTTCCGGAGTTCCTGAAGTTCTGTGAAGGCGCTGTTATGGTGGCTCATAATGCGGATTTTGACATGAGCTTTATCATTGAAAACTGCCATCGTATGGGGATTGCGGATGACTTCACTTATGTGGATACCGTTGGCATGGCACGGTTTCTGCTTCCGGCGCTGAACCGTTTTAAACTGGATACGGTAGCGAAGGCAGTAGGGGTGAATCTGCAGCATCATCACCGGGCTGTGGATGATGCGGAATGTACGGCACATATTTTTGTAAAATTTGTGGAAATGCTTTCTGAGCGGGAGATTTATGATGTGGATGTTCTCAATTCCCAGGGTGCCGTTTCCATCAATACCATCAAGAAATTGCCGACATATCATGCCATTATTCTGGTAAAGAATGAGACCGGGCGGGTAAATTTATATAAACTGGTCAGCCAGTCGCATCTGACGTATTATCACAGGCGTCCCCGTGTTCCCAAGAGCCTGTTTAAGAAGCTCAAAGACGGTCTGATCATCGGAAGTGCCTGTGAGGCGGGAGAATTGTATCAGGCACTTTTGAGAAGCGCACCGGAGCAGGAAATCGCGCGGCTTGTTAGTTTCTATGATTATCTGGAGATTCAGCCGCTTGGAAACAACCATTTCATGATTGCGGATGAAAAAAATGATATGGTGAATTCCGACGAAGACCTGAAAGAACTGAACAGAAAGATCGTGAAGCTGGGAGAACAGTTCAAAAAACCTGTGGTAGCTACCTGTGATGTGCATTTTATGGATCCGCAGGATGAGGTTTACAGACGAATCATCATGGCTGGAAACGGCTTCTCTGATGCGGACAATCAGGCGCCTCTTTATCTCCGCACCACAGAAGAGATGCTGGAGGAATTTGCTTATCTTGGAAGTGAAAAGGCAGAAGAAGTGGTCATTACCAATACGAATAAAATTGCGGATATGATCGAAAAAATATCTCCGATCCATCCGGATAAATTCCCTCCGGTCATTGAGAATTCCGATCAGGATCTGAAGGATATCTGCTTCAGAAAGGCTCACGAAATGTATGGAGATCCCCTTCCGAAAATCGTGGAAGACCGTCTGGACAGAGAGTTGAATTCTATTATTTCCAATGGATATGCCGTAATGTATATCATTGCCCAAAAACTGGTATGGAAGTCCAATGACGATGGATATCTGGTAGGTTCCCGAGGATCTGTTGGTTCCTCTCTGGCTGCCACCATGTCCGGTATTACAGAGGTAAATCCGCTGCCTCCGCACTATATCTGTGATAACTGCAAATACAGTGATTTTGATTCACCGGAAGTGAAGAAATACAGCGGAATGGCCGGGTGTGATATGCCGGATAAGGTCTGTCCGAAGTGCGGAACAAAAATGACAAAAGCCGGTTTTGATATTCCATTTGAGACATTCCTTGGCTTCAAAGGCGATAAGGAACCGGATATTGACCTGAACTTTTCCGGAGAATATCAGGCCAATGCGCATAAATATACAGAAGTAATCTTTGGCAAGGGGCAGACCTTCAAGGCGGGAACGATTGGTACACTTGCGGAGAAGACTGCGTTTGGTTATGTAAAAAACTATTACGAAGAGCGGGGACAGCACAAACGATACTGTGAGATCAACCGGATCGTTGCCGGATGTACCGGTGTCCGGCGTACCACAGGGCAGCACCCCGGAGGAATTATCGTACTTCCCAAAGGGGAGGAAATCGAAAAATTTACGCCGGTACAGCATCCGGCAAATGATGAAACCAGTGACATTATCACTACACATTTTGACTATCATTCCATTGACGGAAACCTTCTGAAGCTGGATATTCTGGGACACGATGATCCCACCATGATCCGTATGCTGGAGGACCTGACAGGGCTCGATGCCAAAGAAGTTCCGCTGGACCAGAAGGATGTGATGTCCTTATTTGCCAGTACAGATGCTCTTGGAATCAAGCCGGAAGATATTGGAGGATGTAAGCTTGGATGCCTGGGTGTGCCGGAATTTGGTACAGATTTCGCTATGCAGATGCTGATCGATACCAAGCCGAAATACTTTTCTGATCTGGTCCGTATTGCGGGTCTGGCTCATGGTACGGATGTGTGGCTGGGCAATGCCCAGACCCTGATCCAGGAGGGAAAAGCAACTATTTCCACGGCAATCTGTACAAGAGATGATATTATGATCTATCTGATCGGTATGGGAGTGGAAAGCAGTCTTGCATTTACCATTATGGAGAGTGTCCGAAAAGGAAAGGGGCTTCGTCCGGAGTGGGAAGCCACTATGGTAGAGCATCATGTTCCGGACTGGTATATCTGGTCCTGCAAAAAAATCAAGTACATGTTCCCGAAAGCTCATGCTGCAGCGTATGTTATGATGGCTTACCGAATAGCGTGGTTCAAGGTCTTTCAGCCGCTGGCTTATTATGCGGCATTTTTCAGTATCCGTGCAACAGCTTTTTCCTACGAAACCATGTGCATGGGACGGGAACGGCTGGATTTTTACCTTGCAGAGCTTCGCAAAAAAGGAGATTCTGCCACAAAAAAAGAGCAGGATACCATCCGCGATATGAGAATTGTGCAGGAGATGTATGCAAGAGGACTGGAATTTATGCCAATCGATCTTTATAAAGCAAAAGCGCACCGTTTTCAGATCATTGACGGAAAACTGATGCCGTCTCTGGACAGTATTGAAGGCCTTGGAGAAAAGGCGGCAGATGCAGTTGTGGAAGCGGCAGCTCAGGGGAAATTTCTTTCCAAGGATGATTTCCGCGAACGTACGAAGGTAAGTAAAACCGTCATTGATCTGATGGATGATCTGAAGCTTTTTGGAGATATTCCGCAGTCTAATCAGATGTCATTGTTTGATTTTACATGATAATAGAGCGAAACGATAATATAATGCGAAGGGGATTTTTATGAAGAAAGAAGAACTGAGATACCTGCAGCGTCTGGCAGAGCTGTATCCTACCATTGGAAAGGCCTCTACGGAGATCATTAATCTCCAGTCTATTCTGAATCTGCCAAAAGGAACAGAACATTTTATGTCTGATCTTCATGGGGAATATGATGCATTTTCCCATGTACTCCGAAATGGTTCCGGAGCAGTGAGAAAGAAAATCGATGATGTGTTCGGGCATACACTGAGCAACAGTGACAAGCGTTCTCTGGCAACTTTGATCTATTATCCAAGAAAGAAAATGGAACTGGTCAAAAAGATAGAAGAAGATATGGGAAACTGGTATAAAATCACGCTTTACCGTCTGATCGAGGTATGCAAAACAACTGCATCCAAGTATACCAGATCCAAAGTGCGCAAGGCGTTGCCGGCGGATTATGCTTATGTGATCGAGGAACTGATCACAGAAAAAGCGGAGGTTCTGGATAAGGAAGCATACTATGATTCCATTGTGGATACCATCATAGAAATCGGCAGGGCGGAGAACTTTATCATTGCTCTGGCGGAACTGATTCAGCGGCTTGTTGTGGATCATCTGCATATTCTTGGAGATATTTTTGACAGGGGTCCGGGCCCACATTTTATTATGGACCGCCTGGCGGAATATCATTCTCTGGACATTCAGTGGGGGAACCATGATGTGGTCTGGATGGGAGCTGCAGCAGGTCAGCTTGCCTGTATTGCGACAGTGATCCGCAACAGTATCCGGTATGACAATCTGGATATTCTGGAGGATGGATACGGAATCAATATGATGCCGCTGGCTACTTTTGCTATGGAAGCTTATCAGAAGGATTCCTGCAGGATGTTTGAGCAGAAAGGGGCCTCTTATTATAATGCTACAGAGGAAGAACTGGGGCGTAAAATGCACAAGGCCATTGCCATTATCCAGTTCAAACTGGAAGGTCAGCTTCTTAGAAAACATAAGGAATTTCAGATGGAAGACAGATGCCTTCTCCATCGGATCGACCCGGAAAAAGGTACGATTACCATGCCGGATGGAAAGGAATATGAACTTTTGGATACCAGTTTTCCTACTGTGGACTGGAAGAATCCCTATGAGCTCACAGAAGGTGAGAAGGATGTGATGGAGCGGCTTTCTTCTGCGTTCCGCAACTGTGAAAAGCTTCAGAATCATATGCGGCTTTTGCTGGATAAGGGTGGCCTTTACAAGACCTATAACGGGAATCTTCTGTTTCATGGAAGCATTCCTCTGAATGAAGACGGAACCTTTAAGGAAGTGCAGATTTATGGGCAAACCTATAAAGGAAAAGCTCTTTATGATGAACTGGAAGCTTATGTGCGAAGAGCATTTTATGCGGTGGATGGTGAGGAACAGCAAAAGGGTCTTGATATTCTCTGGTATATCTGGGCAGGACCGAATTCCCCTTTGTTCGGCAAGGATAAGATGACGACTTTTGAACGGTATTTTATCGCTGATAAGGAAACACATAAAGAAAAGAAAAATGCCTATTACCGCCTGTTGGAGAGAGAGGATGTCGTGAATCGTATGCTTCTGGAATTCGGGCTGGATCCGGAGGAAGGACATATTGTCAACGGTCATGTGCCTGTGCACCAGAGTGACGGAGAAAGTCCGGTCAAATGTAATGGCAAGGTAATCGTAATCGATGGAGGTTTTTCCAAAGCTTACCGCAAAGTGACGGGAATTGCGGGATACACGCTGATCTATAACTCTTATGGAATGACGCTGTGTGCGCATCAGCCTTTTACTTCTGCGGAGGCTGCTGTATTGGAAGAAACGGATATTGAATCGAAACAGGTGGCTGTGCACTACACATCCAGGCGCAGACTGGTGGGAGATACGGACAATGGAAAGGCTCTGAAGGAGAGGATCGGGGAGCTGATACAGCTTCTGGATGCTTACCGCAAGGGTGTGATCAAGGAGAAAAAGTAGCCATCAGGGATACCGGTTACGGTGAGTGGAGTGAACAGTCACACATACAAAAATTGTAAGTTTATAAAAAATTATTTCGCTTTACATATGATAGGGTGTTATATATAATAGGTGCGTGTGATAAAACTGACATATGCAAGTATTTGGATGACAAGGAGACTAAAGAAATGGGTGGAATTTTTGGAGTAGCTTCAAAGTCCAGTTGTGTTTTGGACCTTTTTTTCGGAATTGATTATCATTCTCATCTGGGAACCAGAAGAGGCGGTATGGCTGTTTATGACAGACAGAAAGGCTTTGACCGTTCGATTCATAATATAGAGAATTCACCGTTCAGAACCAAATTTGACAGAGACGTTTCGGAACTCCAGGGAAATCTGGGAATCGGATGTATTTCCGACAATGAGCCGCAGCCTTTGCTGGTACGTTCTCATCTGGGAAACTTCGCAATTACGACAGTAGGCAAGATTAATAATGCAGATGAACTGATCGCGCATTCCTTCCAGAATGGATGTACACATTTTCTGGAAATGAGCGGAGGAAGCGTCAATCCGACAGAACTGGTTGCCTCTCTGATCAATCAGAAACCGACACTTGTAGATGGAATCCGTTATGCGCAGGAGATGATCGACGGATCCATGACGATGCTGATTCTTACTCCGACCGGGATTTATGCGGCCCGTGACCGCCTTGGAAGAACTCCTCTGATCGTGGGCAAAAAAGACGATGCATGCTGTGTTTCTTTTGAAAGCCATGCCTATATCAATCTGGGATATGAAGATTATAAAGAACTGGGCCCCGGAGAGATTATGTTTGTGACTCCGGAAGGTGCAGAAACCTTGCAGAAACCAGGGAAAGAGATGCGTATCTGTTCTTTCCTGTGGGTATATTACGGTTATCCGACATCCACCTATGAAGGGGTAAATGTAGAAGAGATGCGTTATAAATGCGGAGATATGCTTGCAGAGAGAGATTTCGGAGAAGTGAAGCCGGATATTGTAGCCGGTGTTCCGGATTCCGGTATCGCCCATGCAATCGGCTATGCCAATCGTTCCGGTGTTCCATTTGCCCGTCCATTTATCAAATATACCCCTACCTGGCCGCGTTCTTTTATGCCGACACAGCAGAGCCAGCGTAATCTGATCGCCAGAATGAAGCTGATTCCGGTGCATAAGCTGATTAAGGATAAGAGTCTTCTGATGATCGATGATTCTATTGTACGTGGTACACAGCTTCGTGAAACGACAGAATTCCTGTATCACAATGGTGCGAAAGAAGTGCATATCCGTCCGGCCTGCCCGCCGCTTCTTTACGGATGCAAATACCTGAATTTCTCCCGTTCCAAATCCGAAATGGATCTGATCACAAGAAGAGTGATCGCAAAAAGAGAAGGGGAGAATGTGGATGATAAGGTGCTGGCAGATTATGCAAATCCGGATTCCACCAATTACAAGGAAATGCTGGAAGAAATCCGCAAAGAGCTGAATTTTACCACTCTGAAATATCACAGGTTGGATGACCTGACTGCATCCATTGGTATTGAGCCGTGTAAGCTCTGCACATACTGCTGGAGCGGTAAAGAATAAAAATAATAGACTCAGGATTATACGGACATAAAAAAGGGAACTGCTTGTAGTGATGCAGTTCCCTTTTTGGCAGCAAGGAAATTATCGGAGCATTTCTTTTTTATTGGTACGTCCTACCAGATAATCAATACTGGTGTCGTAATAATCTGCGAGCCGAATGAGCATTTCGACGGGAATACCTCGTGTTCCTGTTTCATAATGGGAATAGGAACGCTGGCTGATGTGGAGAATTTCACTGATCTGTTTCTGAGAAAGGTCAGAATCTACGCGCAGGTCCTCAATTCTCTGAAATTTCATAGGATGTGCCTCCTTTTTTCACAAAGTATAGGTCAGAACGAAATGCACTATTGCGAATTGGAGCAAAATGGGCTATACTAAAAATGAGCGTTTTCTTAGAGAACCGTAGAGTGTGAACGGTTCCTTATCTTACTTTTCTTATTTTTTCCAGAAAAACAAAAAATATTACAGAGACAAAAAGCCGGATGATCGGGGTATGGCATTTTTGCGGAAAGGAGCAGAAATGTTTGCCAGTGTATTAACTGCGTCTATTTTGGGGATTGAAGTGTGTCCCATTCAGGTGGAGGCGGATGTGAGTGACGGACTTCCTTCTTTTACTATGGTAGGTTTTCCTTCTGCACAGGTGAAGGAAGCACAGGACCGGGTGCGAACGGCATTTAAAAATAATGGAATCGCACTGCCTCCCAAGAGAATCACAGTCAATTTTGCTCCGGCTGATATCAAGAAAGAGGGAGCCGGATTTGACATGCCGGTGGCAGCTGCATTATTGGCGGCAGCAGATATCCTTCAGCCGGAATTGCTGCATGGAATTATGATGGCTGGGGAAATCAGTCTGAACGGGGAAATTCATCCTATTTCCGGCATCCTGCCCATGGTGATCAAAGCACAGGAAGAGGGATGCAGATTTTGTATGGTGCCCTATGGAAATCTGAAAGAAGGAAGACTGATCCGGAATATTCCGGTGATTGGTGTGAAAAATCTGAGAGAAATGATTGCATATCTGCGGGAACCGGAGAAATTTCACGACGATGGGACAGAGGAAGAAACAGAGGAAACTGCGGAAATGGTGGATTTTTTGGATATCCGGGGACAGGAGAGTGTACGGAGGGCTGTAGAGATCGCAGTAAGCGGATTTCATAACATTCTTCTGATCGGACCGCCCGGTGCCGGCAAAACCATGATTGCCCGACGGATTCCCACGATAATGCCGGATCTGACATTTGAAGAGGGACTGGAGCTGACAAGGATTTACAGTATTGCCGGATTATTGTCTGCAGAGCATCCGTTCATCCGGAAACGGCCTTTTCGAAGTCCTCACCACACCAGTTCCCCGCTGGCTCTGGCAGGAGGCGGCAAAAATCCCAAACCGGGGGAAGTTACGCTGGCTCACAGGGGAGTGCTGTTTCTGGATGAGATGCCGGAGTTTGCCAGACGGAGCCTGGAAATATTGAGGCAGCCTCTGGAAGATAAATGCATCCGGATTTCCAGGGTGTATGGAACCTATGAATTTCCTGCAAATTTTATTCTCTGTGCTGCGATGAATCCCTGTCCCTGCGGTCATTATCCGGATATGAATCTCTGCAGGTGTACGGCGGGACAGGTCGTTCATTACCTGGGAAAAATCAGTCAGCCGCTTCTGGACCGCATCGATTTGTGTGCTGATGTTCCGTCTGTCAGTTTTGAACAGCTGAATGGCACAGGAAGCGGAGAAAGTTCAGAAGAGATTCGAAGACGAGTGGAAAGAGTACAGAAAATTCAGCAGGAACGTTACAGAGGGGAGTATTTTCGATTCAATGGAGAACTGAAGGGAAACCAGATCGCCAAATATTGTGTTGTGGATGCTGCCGGGCGCGAACTCCTTCAGAAAGCGTTTGACCGGATCACATTGAGCGCCAGATCCTATCACCGGATTTTAAAGGTGGCCCGTACCATTGCGGATATGGATGGAAAAGAGATCATTGAGAGTCAGCATATCGGCGAAGCGCTTACCTACCGGGCTTTTGATAAGAAATACTGGAACTGATACAGAAAAATATGGTTATAAACAACCGTTACAGGAGGTATTCTATATGGAAGAAAAAGTTTCTGATATCATCCGGTGTATTGATTATTACAGTGAGGAATATCCCGAAAAACTCCGGCTTTATCCGGATATGCCGCAGAAACTGTATGTAAGAGGCAGGCTTCCGGACGCGGGAAAACCATCCGTTGCCATTGTGGGAGCCAGGATGTGCAGCGCATATGGAAGAATGCAGGCATTCCGGTTTGCCAGAGAACTGAGCGCAGCAGGGGTGCAGGTCATCAGCGGGATGGCTTACGGGATTGATTCAGAAGGACACAAAGGGGCGCTGGAAGGAGGAAGTCCCACTTTTGCAGTGCTGGGAAATGGGGTGGATATCTGTTACCCTGCCGGGAATCGTTCTCTTTATGACCGCATTTTGAGGAAGGACGGAGGAATTCTCAGCGAATATTCTCCGGGGACAACTGCACGGAATTATTATTTTCCCGCGCGGAACAGGATTATCAGTGCACTTTCGGATCTGGTGCTGGTAGTGGAGGCGAAAGAGAAAAGCGGTTCGCTGATCACTGCAAATCATGCTCTGGAACAGGGAAAAGCAGTGTTTGCTGTTCCGGGACCGGTGACAGAAGAGCTGAGCAGAGGCTGCCACAAGCTGATCTATGACGGAGCCGGAATCGCCTATTCCCCGGAAATACTGTTGGAAGAATGTGGGATTTTGCCATCCGGAAGGAACAAATCAAAGGAAAAAAAACACTTAGGACTTGCAACCGACCTGAATTTGGTGTATAGTTGTCTCGATTTACGACCAAAAAGCCCGGACGAATTTATCCGGGAAACAGGTCTTCCTCCGGGAAAAGTGAGCAGTCTTTTGCTGGAGCTGGAGCTTATGGGGCTTGCCCGGGAAGAAGGCAGGCATCATTATGTGAGACAGGATTGCGCTGACAGTTCCTGAGGTGCATGACTGTCCATAAGGATTTAGAAACTAGGAGTGGTAATATGGCAAAATATCTGGTGATTGTGGAATCACCTGCAAAGGTAAAAACCATAAAAAAATTTCTTGGAAGCAATTATGACGTGCAGGCATCCAACGGCCATGTTCGTGATTTTCCCAAAAGCCAGTTTGGAATCGATGTAGAGAATGATTTTGAACCGAAATATATTACGATCCGCGGGAAAGGAGAGCTGCTTGCAAATCTTCGCAAGGCTGCCAAAAAGGCTGATAAAATATATCTTGCAACTGACCCGGACCGTGAAGGAGAAGCAATTTCCTGGCATTTGATGCAGGCTTTGAAGGAACCGCCTGAGAAAATGCACAGAATCACGTTTAATGAGATTACAAAGACAGCGGTAAAGGATTCCATCAAGCAGGCGAGAGGTCTGAATATGGATCTTGTGAATGCACAGCAGGCCAGAAGAATGCTGGACCGAATGGTGGGTTACAGTATCAGCCCTCTTCTCTGGGCGAAGGTGAAACGCGGGTTAAGTGCGGGCCGTGTACAGTCTGTGGCATTGCGTATTATCTGTGACAGAGAGGAAGAAATCAATTCTTTTATTCCGGAAGAATACTGGAGCCTTGAAGGAGAATTTAAGGCAGAGGGTGAGAAGAAGCCGATTCAGGCAAAATTCTTCGGAACAGACAAAAAGGTTCCTATTCATAATAAAGAAGAGATGGACCGTATTCTGAAGGCACTGGAGAATGCGGAGTACGAAGTGACAGAGGTCAAAAAAGGCGAGAGGATTAAAAATGCTCCCACACCTTTTACCACAAGTACACTGCAGCAGGAAGCTGCCAAGACTTTGAATTTTTCCACACAGAAAACCATGCGTCTGGCACAGCAGCTGTATGAAGGAATTGATATCAAGGGCAACGGCACGGTCGGTGTGATCACGTATCTGAGAACCGATTCTACAAGAATTTCAGAGGAAGCAGATCAGGCAGCAAGGACCTATATCGGACAGAATTACGGAGAAAACTATATTTCTACGTCAGAAAAGGCTGCTAAGAAGGGACAGAAAATCCAGGATGCTCATGAAGCAATCCGTCCTACCGATATTTCCAGGACGCCTGCGATGCTGAAAGAGTCTCTTTCCAGAGACCAGTTCCGTCTGTATCAGCTGATCTGGAAACGCTTTGCCGCAAGCCGTATGGCTCCTGCGCGTTATGAGACTACGTCAGTGAAAATCGGTGCAGGGGAATATGCTTTTACCGTTGCAGCATCCAAGGTAGCTTTTGATGGATTTATGTCCGTATATACGCAGGAAGATGATGTGAAAAAAGACAATGTTCTCAGCCAGAGCCTGGAGAAAGGCATGCATCTGGATCTTGTGGAGCTGAAACCTGCTCAGCACTTTACCCAGCCGCCGGCACATTATACGGAGGCTTCTCTTGTTAAAGCGCTGGAAGAGCAGGGAATCGGACGTCCGAGTACGTATGCACCTACGATCACCACGATCATCAGCCGCCGCTATGTGGCGAAGGAACAGAAAAATCTTTATGTGACAGAGCTTGGAGAAGTGGTCAATAATATTATGAAACAGGCTTTTCCAAGTATCGTGGATGTGAATTTTACTGCAATGATGGAAGGGCTTCTGGACTGTGTAGAAGCCGGCACAGTTCAGTGGAAGACGGTTGTGCGTAATTTTTATCCGGATCTGAAAAAAGATGTGGACGAAGCGGAGAAGGAACTGGAAAAAGTTGATATCCAGGATGAAGTGACAGATGTCGTCTGTGACGTCTGCGGCCGGAATATGGTCATCAAGTATGGACCGCACGGACGTTTTCTCGCATGCCCGGGATTTCCGGAATGCCGGAATACGAAACCATATTATGAAAAAATCGGTGTTTCCTGTCCGAAGTGCGGCGGAGAACTGGTTCTCAAGAAAACCCAGAAAGGGCGGAAATATTACGGATGTGAAAATCATCCGGACTGTGATTTTATGTCATGGCAGAAACCGTCAGAGAAGAAATGCCCTGTCTGCGGCAGCTATATGGTCGAAAAGGGAAATAAACTCGTCTGCAGTGAAACTACCTGCGGTTATGTGGAACAGAAACCAAAGCAGGAATGACCAGATCAGGTGCAGTTAAAGCAGAGGAAAATATAAAAAAATAAGTGTGTGAAACAGGACAGTCAGAAAGCTCTTTTGTTGTCCTGTTTTTCATGTTTGTGTATTTTTATTAGAATTTTCTGTATATTAAAAAGAGAGATAGTTTGGAAAAAAATGAGATAACACGAAAAATGGCAAAAATGTCTTGAAATTCCAAAGTAAAACATGTAGTATTAGTTTATCGCTTTATATTAATTTAAAAATTGCAGGTGTAGATTTTATACACCTGCAAAAATAACAAAAAATACGAAAGGAGGACAAAATGAGCGTTCAGTTACTAGACAAAACAAGAAAGATTAACAAGCTTTTACACAACAGCAGTTCCAGTAAGGTTGTATTCAATGACATTTGCCAGGTATTGATGGAAACGTTGAGTTCCAACATTCTGGTATTGAGCAAAAAAGGTAAAGTTTTGGGCGTGAGTTTGTGTCCTGGTGTGGAAGAAATTACAGAGCTGATCGAGGACAGGGTCGGCGGATTTGTGGACGGATTGCTGAATGAGCGATTTTTAGGTGTTCTGTCAACAAAAGAAAATGTAAATCTTCAGACGCTGGGATTTGAACACGTGGCTGAAAATTATCAGGGAATCATCAATCCTATTGATATTGCAGGCGAACGTCTTGGAACCGTATTCATGTATCGCAATGACAAATCATATGACATTGAAGATATTATTGTCAGCGAGTACGGCACCACCGTTGTTGGTCTAGAAATGATGCGTGCAGTACATGAAGAAAATGCTGAAGAAGACAGGAAGCAGCAGGTTGTGAAATCCGCTTTCAATACATTGTCTTTTTCAGAATTGGAAGCAATTATTCATATTTTTGACGAGTTAAATGGCGATGAAGGAATTCTTGTTGCCAGCAAGATTGCAGACAGAGTTGGTATTACTCGATCGGTTATTGTGAATGCACTTCGTAAGTTTGAGAGTGCTGGTGTCATCGAGTCCCGTTCCTCTGGTATGAAGGGTACCTACATTAAGGTATTAAATGAAGTAATCTTCGACGAGCTGGAAGAAATAAAAGCTCAGAGAAATAAAAAGGTATAAATAAAAAATGCTGTCTTCCGCATGAAAGTGACGGAAGGCAGTTTTTCTTTTGCAGAAATATAAAAAATGAGAAAAAAAGAGATTTTATGAGTATAAAAAAGAAAAAGTAATAATATATCATAAATGACAACGATAAAAAGAGTTGCAGAAAAGAAGCGAATTCAATAATATAAGGACAGTGATTAGCACTCGATGGAAATGAGTGCTAGCAAATAGAAACAGATCATTAAGGAGGAACATAGATCATGAAATTAGTACCATTAGGTGACAGAGTCGTATTAAAACAGTTAGAAGCAGAAGAAACAACCAAGTCCGGAATCGTTCTTCCGGGACAGGCAAAGGAAAAACCGCAGCAGGCAGAAGTAATTGCTGTAGGACCTGGCGGAATGGTTGACGGCAAGGAAGTAAAGATGGAAGTAGCCGTGGGAGATAACGTAATCTACTCCAAATATGCAGGAACAGAAGTAAAAATGGATGGCGAAGAATACATCATCGTAAAACAGAATGATATTCTTGCAATCGTGAAATAATGAATGTTATTTATGAAGGAATGTCTGTGTGACAGACGTTTCCGTTTAAATGAATAGAAAACAGGAGGACTGAATTATCATGGCAAAAGAAATTAAATTCGGAGCAGAAGCAAGAGCCGCACTGGAAAGCGGTGTGAACCAGTTAGCAGATACAGTAAGAGTGACACTTGGACCGAAAGGAAGAAACGTTGTTCTTGACAAACCATACGGCGCTCCTCTTATTACCAATGACGGTGTTACCATCGCAAAAGAAATCGAGCTTGCAGACGCATTTGAAAATATGGGCGCACAGCTGATCAAAGAAGTAGCATCCAAGACAAATGATGTAGCAGGTGACGGTACTACAACCGCAACAGTACTTGCGCAGGCAATGGTAAATGAAGGGATGAAGAACCTGGCAGCAGGTGCAAATCCGATCATCTTAAGAAAAGGTATGAAAAAAGCAACGGAAACAGCTGTAGAGGCGATCAAAAACATGAGCCAGAAAATCAGCGGCAAGAAACAGATCGCAAACGTTGCATCTATTTCCGCAAGTGATGAGACCGTTGGACAGCTTGTTGCAGACGCTATGGAAAAAGTTTCCAATGACGGCGTTATCACAGTAGAAGAATCCAAGACTATGCATACAGAACTTGATCTGGTAGAAGGTATGCAGTTTGACCGTGGATATATTTCCGCATACATGTCCACAGATATGGAAAAGATGGAAGCAGATCTGCAGGATCCGTACATCCTGATCACAGACAAGAAGATCAGCAATATTCAGGAAATCCTTCCTCTTCTGGAGCAGATCGTGCAGGCAGGCGCAAAACTTCTGATCATCGCAGAAGATGTGGAAGGCGAAGCTCTTACCACTCTGATTGTTAACAAATTAAGAGGAACCTTCCAGGTAGTTGCTGTCAAAGCTCCGGGATATGGCGACAGAAGAAAAGATATGCTTCGTGATATCGCAATTCTGACAGGCGGACAGGTGATTTCCGATGAACTCGGTCTTGACCTGAAAGATGCAACCATGGCTCAGCTTGGCCGTGCGAAATCTGTAAAAGTTGCAAAAGAATCCACAGTTATCGTAGATGGCTGCGGAGACAAAGAAGAAATTGCAAACCGTGTTGCTCAGATCCGTGCACAGATCGAAGAAACAAAATCTGAATTTGATAAAGAAAAATTACAGGAAAGACTTGCAAAACTGGCAGGCGGCGTAGCAGTAATCCGTGTTGGTGCTGCAACAGAAACCGAAATGAAAGAAGCAAAACTTCGTCTGGAAGATGCACTTGCAGCTACAAGAGCAGCAGTGGAGGAAGGAATTATTGCAGGCGGCGGTTCCGCATACATTCATGCATCCAAAGAAGTTGCAAAACTTGCAGCAACTCTGGAAGGTGACGAAAAGACTGGTGCAAACATCATTCTGAAAGCATTGGAAGCTCCTCTGTTCCACATTTCAGCAAATGCAGGTCTGGAAGGCGCTGTCATCATCAATAAAGTAAGAGAATCCGAAGTAGGTATCGGTTTTGATGCGCTCAATGAGAAATATGTAGATATGGTAAAAGAAGGTATTCTGGATCCGGCCAAAGTTACCAGAAGTGCTCTTCAGAATGCTACCAGTGTTGCATCTACCCTCCTGACAACAGAATCTGTTGTAGGTATCATCAAAGAAGATGCACCAGCAGCTCCGGCTGGAAATCCGGGAATGGGCATGATGTAATAAACAGAGATTTTCTGTTACGGTTCATTCTGTTCACAGTAACGATTTTACTTTGTAAAGTTCATCAAAATAACGGAATCAGTGTCGTAGACGCTGGTTCCGTTTTATGCTATAATGCATATAGACTGTGAAATATGCATGCGAACGATGTATATTGAAGAAAAACAAGGAGATGAAGAAATGAGTGATTTGTATTATGAATTACTGGTAAAAAAAGAAACCACGGCCATGGACAGAGTCAAGAAGTTCGGTCTGATCTTTCTGACTGCTGTTTTTGTTTTCGGTGGTTTATTTATCAGTCCCCTGCTGCTTCTGGTGGCACTTGCACTGGGTATTGCATGTTACTTTATTATTCCGTCAACAGATCTGGAATTTGAGTATCTGTTCGTAAACGGAGAACTGGATATTGATAAAGTCATGGCAAAAACCAAAAGAAAAAAAGTAATCAGTCTGGATGTTGCACAGGCAGATCTGATCGCACCTGTAAATTCCCACAGAATGGATTATTACAACGGCAATCAGAAAATGAAGACCATGGATTTTTCTTCCGGAAATCCGGAGCACAAACGTTTTGCTATGATTACCAGAGTCGGAACAGAATCATGCAGAGTAATCATTGAGCCGGATGAAAAAATGGCATTATCTATCAAAAATTCAGCACCAAGCAAAGTTTTTTTGGATTGACACTCCTGCGTATTTTTGTTACACTAGAGGACAAACTCAGAAAAATAATTTTATATATAGCACAAGGGAGGAAATGCAATGGGTACTATCATTGGTGAAGGCATTACTTTTGACGACGTCCTGTTAGTTCCGGCGTATTCAAATGTCATTCCGAATCAGGTAGATGTCACAACGTATTTGACGAAAAAAGTGAAACTGAACATTCCGTTAATGAGTGCCGGAATGGATACAGTTACAGAACATCGCATGGCAATTGCCATGGCCAGACAGGGCGGTATTGGTATTATTCATAAGAATATGTCCATCGAAGCTCAGGCAGACGAAGTAGACAAGGTGAAACGTTCCGAAAATGGAGTTATCACAGACCCATTTTTCTTATCCGCAGAACATACATTGAAAGATGCCAATGATTTAATGGCAAAATACCGTATCTCCGGTGTTCCGATCACAGAGGGACGGAAGCTGGTAGGTATTATTACCAACCGCGATCTGAAATTCGAAACCGATTTTTCCAAGAAAATTAAAGAATGTATGACTTCTGAGGGGCTTGTAACCGCACAGGAAGGCATCACTCTGGAAGAAGCGAAACAGATTCTTGCAAAATCCCGCAAGGAAAAATTACCCATTGTAGATGAAAATTTTAATTTAAAAGGTCTGATCACAATCAAAGATATTGAGAAGCAGATCAAATATCCGCTGGCTGCCAAAGATGCTCAGGGACGTCTTCTCTGTGGTGCTGCAGTCGGAATTACATCCAACGTGCTTGCGCGTGTTGATGCACTGGTAAAAGCGAACGTGGATGTGGTTGTTGTCGATTCTGCTCATGGTCATTCCGAGAATATTCTGAGAGCTGTACGTCAGATCAAAGATGCTTATCCGGATCTTCAGGTCATTGCAGGTAATGTAGCTACAGGTGCAGCTACCAAGGCTCTGATCGATGCAGGTGCAGATGCTGTCAAGGTTGGTATCGGACCTGGTTCTATCTGTACTACACGTGTTGTTGCAGGTATCGGTGTTCCGCAGATTACAGCTGTTATGGACTGTTATGAAGTGGCTAACCGTTTTGGTATTCCGATCATCGCAGATGGCGGTATCAAATATTCCGGAGACATTACTAAGGCAATCGCAGCAGGTGCCAATGTATGTATGATGGGAAGTATGTTCGCAGGATGTGATGAGAGTCCGGGAACATTCGAATTATTCCAGGGAAGAAAATACAAAGTTTACCGTGGAATGGGATCCATTGCAGCTATGGAGAACGGAAGCAAAGACCGTTATTTCCAGGAGAATGCGAAGAAACTTGTTCCGGAAGGTGTGGAAGGCCGTGTTGCTTACAAGGGACAGGTAGAAGATACTGTATTCCAGTTAATGGGCGGTCTCCGTTCCGGTATGGGATATTGTGGAGCAAAGGATATTGAAACGCTCAAGACAACAGGCAAATTCGTGAAGATTTCTGCCGCATCTCTGAAAGAGTCTCATCCGCATGACATCCATATCACGAAAGAAGCACCGAACTACAGTGTAGATGAGTGATTTTATTATGGATGGTAACTGTTTATAAAATTTACGGTTATATAATTATTTTGTTGAAATGGCACAGAAGAAAACCAGAAAAAGAACAAAATCAGCAAGACCTGCCGCTAAGCGCAGGTCTTCTGCTGTTAAGAAGAAAAAACTTACCAGAAAGCAGATCAGAAACCGTCATGTGCTGATTTTTATCCTTTGCCTGATTGGTTTTGCAGGAATGCTCTATCTGGGAATTTCGGCTCTCCGGTATGCAGGAGAGGAAGAAGCTGCGAGAAGAAGCGAGGTGTCTTCCGGGGAAAACTCCGGAGGAGGTCCGCAGCAGTGGCAGAAGGAGGGGGCACCTTATATAGATGTCCAGCTTTTGACGCCCAATGAATACTCCAGACCGCAGATCGCAATCGAACAGGTGAAGTATATTGCGATTCATTATACAGCCAATCCCGGGGCAACTGCACAGGCGAACAGAGATTATTTTGAAAATCTGGCCTCTACTCATGAAACGAAGGTCAGCAGCCATTTTGTAGTGGGTCTGGAGGGAGAGGTAATTCAGTGTATTCCGACTTCCGAGATGTCCTATGCAACGAATTCCAGAAATGTAGATACGGTTTCGATTGAATGCTGCCATATGGATGAAACAGGTATGTTTCAGGATGCAACTTATCAGTCGGTTGTGAAGCTTGCTGCATGGCTTTGTACGCGCTTTGGACTGACGGAAGAGAATGTGATCCGGCATTATGATGTTACGGGGAAGAACTGTCCGAAATATTATGTGGAGAACCCGGATGCATGGATTCGGATGAAAGCGGATATTGCTTCGCAGATACAGGAAGATTATGTACTACAGGAGAATCTTCGTTATCAGTAGAGGAAGATTCCGTGGTTTTGGCAAAATTCGACAAGATATCAGGAAAAACTACCGTGAAAATTTCTTCTTTGTGCCCTTGAAAAATTACATAAAGTAGTGTACTATGAATACGATGACTGCATGACTGGCGGAAGTAGGAATACCTACAGGGAGTGCAGTGAAGTATCGTGCCGACCGCCTGGGCAGCCTTTGAGGGTTACCCAGGCGTTTTTTTATATTACAGGAAAGTGCTCCGCATTTTCCTGTAATATAAAAAAGCCCTCCGGGCGGGATCGCACTGCAGCGGAGAGGAAATATATTGCTAAAGCAGATTGCATATGAAGGTTATTTTTCTGTGAGATGAAATGCTTTTTGGAGCATTCATATAATTGGAACATCGTTTTCAGCATATAGAAATAACCCCTGGACAGGCACACTGAGGCAAAATAACATGGATGATAAAAAGGAGATCAGATTATGGAAATGTTATCACTGGAAAAAGAATTAAAAGAAAATTCCTATCCCGGAAGAGGAATTGTAATCGGACGTTCTGCGGACGGAAGCAAGGCAGTGACAGCTTATTTTATCATGGGCAGAAGCGAGAACAGCAGAAACCGCGTATTTGTTGAAGATGGAGAAGGCATTCGTACTCAGGCATTTGATCCGTCAAAGCTTACAGATCCAAGTCTTATTATTTATGCACCGGTGCGCGTTCTGGGCAACAAGACGATTGTAACCAACGGAGATCAGACAGATACCATTTATGAAGGAATGGACAGGCAACTTACTTTTGAACAGTCCTTAAGAAGCAGAGAATTTGAGCCGGATGGTCCGAACTATACACCTCGTATTTCCGGTGTGATGCATGTGGAAAACGGCAAATACAGCTATGCAATGTCTATTTTAAAGAGCAATAATGGAAATCCGGAATCCTGCAATCGTTATACCTTCGCGTATGAAAATGCAGCAGCAGGGGAAGGTCATTTCATTCATACCTACAAATGTGACGGCAATCCGCTTCCGAGCTTTGAAGGTGAACCGAAACTGGTAGCTATTCCGGATGATATGGAAGCTTTTACAGAGATGCTCTGGAACAGTCTCAATGAAGACAACAAAGTCTCTCTTTTTGTAAGATATATCGATATTGAAACCGGTGCTTATGAAACAAAGATTGTGAACAAGAATAAATAGGAACAAACAATAGACCGAAACAAGCGATAGACAAAACAAACAATAAATAAGAACTGTGCTTCACTGGTGAGGAGATATCGGTTTGTTAGTCAGTGAACAAAATACACAGTAATATTGGTTTAAAATTGTGGCGCACATCTGTCGGAAAGCAATTTTAAACACACTCTAGTAAAAATGGAGGATAATACCCATGAGAGAACTTGAACTGAAATACGGATGCAACCCTAATCAGAAACCATCCAGAATTTATCTGGCAGACGGAGGAGAACTTCCGATCAAAGTGATCAGCGGAAAACCGGGATACATCAATTTCCTGGATGCGTTTAATGGCTGGCAGCTGGTTCGTGACCTGAAAAAGGCAACCGGACTTCCGGCAGCAACTTCTTTTAAACATGTATCTCCTGCAGGTGCGGCAGTAGGCCTTCCACTGACAGAAACTCTGGCAAAGATTTACTGGGTGGACGATATGGACTGGAAAAACTTTTCTCCGATTGCCTGTGCATATGCAAGAGCAAGAGGTGCAGACCGTATGTCTTCTTTTGGTGATTTTATTTCTCTTTCTGATGTCTGTGACAAAGACACAGCAATGCTGATCAAGAGAGAGGTTTCTGATGGTGTAATTGCTCCTGGATACACAGAAGAAGCACTGGAAATCCTCAGCCAGAAGAAAAAGGGCAATTACAACGTGATTCAGATTGATCCGGATTATGTACCGGCTCCGCTGGAACATAAAGAAGTATTTGGTGTTACATTTGAGCAGGGGCGTCAGGAGCTTCAGATTGATGATGCTCTGATTTCCAATATTGTTACCGAAAACAAAGAACTGACTGAAGAAGCAAAACGTGATCTGAAAATATCTCTGATCATCCTGAAATATACACAGTCAAACTCTGTCTGCTTTGTAAAAGACGGACAGGCTATCGGTGTCGGAGCAGGACAGCAGTCTCGTGTTCACTGCACCAGACTTGCAGGACAGAAAGCAGACAACTGGTTCCTTCGTCAGTGTCCGAAGGTTCTGAATCTGCCATTCAAGGATTCTATCACACGTGCAGAGCGTGATAATGCAATCGATGTTTATATCGGTGAAGAGTACATGGATGTTCTGGCTGACGGACAGTGGGAGAGAACCTTTACAGAGAAACCGGAAGTGTTCACACGTGAAGAAAAGAGAGCATGGCTTGATCAGATGACTGACGTGACACTGGGATCGGACGCATTCTTCCCGTTCAGCGACAATATTGAACGTGCGCATAAGAGCGGTGTGAAATATATCGCAGAGCCGGGCGGCTCTGTTCGTGATGATGCAGTAATTGAGACATGCAATAAATATGGCATGGTGATGGCATTTACGGGAATCCGTCTGTTCCATCATTAAGAAAATACGGGTATGCCGGAACTGACTGGGTGAGATATCATCGGGCTGGTTCCGGTTTTTGCGTAAAGAATACTGCCAGGTATGTTGGGTAATATTGCTGGCAGTTGGGTTTCACTTAAAGGGGGAAGGGAAAAATCAGGGGAGGGAATGGGGGCGAGAACCTAAGGAACTCAGCAGAGATTTTATGAGGGGATTCTAATGAAATAAAAAATCCCTTGAATAATCAAGGGATTGAAGAGCGATAGACGGGGCTCGAACCCGCGGTCTCGACCTTGGCAAGGTCGCGCGTTACCAACTACGCCACTATCGCATTTCTTATCTGTGAGGTGTTTACCTCAGCGACAAGATATACTATACTACATGTTTGAAACTTTGTCAAATGTTTTTTTAGAATTTTTTGCTTTTTTTAATTATTTGGTTACTGTGAACAGTGTCTTTCTATTTCTTAAAAAAATCTAAATATATCCTGTGAAATTGAAAATAAAAGTATGTTGTGCTATGATAGGGGAACACACAGGAAAAGATTGTAGTTATAAAGAGTGCCTGAAAATTGTTTTCCGACAGAGAGATTGGGTAGAGTATTATGCGGAGCTATAGAAAGAAATATGAGAATGAATATAAAAATGAATATAAAAACAATGAGAAGGAATATATGTTTTTAACCGGAAAGAAACAGGAACATAAGTATGAATATACATGCAGAAAAAATGGCAGCAGGGATTACGGTAAGGATTGCAGCAAGGATTACGCTGGGGATTTCAGCAAGATCTTGTGCTGTGCGGCAGTCAGCTGTGGAATGCTTTTGAGTCAGGCAGCCGGGGTTTCTGCGGAGGTGCTGGATTTTGCAGGTGTAGAGGCTGCCTATGAAGAACTCGGGGAAACGCCAGGGTACTATGAAATCAGTGACGGAGAAGGAGAGGCAGTCAATACCATAGAATATGAAGATATTCTTTATGTCACAGCCCGGGAGACGGTGATTCGTTCTGTTCCGGGAGATAAGGGAAAAGAACTTGGTACAGTCCTGCTTGGTACGAAGCTTACACAGACAGCAGTGTGCAGCAATGGTTGGAGTAAGGTGGTTTTCCAAGATGAAGAAGGTCAGACGGTGATTGGTTATGTACAGACAGACATTCTCAGTGATCGTAATCTGATGACGAAGATAGAAGATACCGTGACGGTTGCAGAGGATACGGATATTCTGGATTATCCGAGTATCAAAGATGGAGAAGCCATTGGAGAAGCTCTGGAATATGATGAGTTATCCAGAACTGCCACAGTGAATGGTGTGTGGAGCAGAATCCTGTACGAAGATGAGGAAGGAAATGAGCAGATCGGTTATCTTCCAACCAGTTCTCTGGATGGACAGGATGACCAGATTACTGTTGTTGCAAGTGCGGATGCGGAAAGTGAGGAAGCCGGAACACTTCATGCCAGCGAGGGAGACGGAGTGTTTTCAGAAGCAGTTGACGGAGTAAAAGAAGTGTCGGATGAAGAATCCACGGTATCAGAGGCTGGTGTGAAGATTGGTTCACCGGTTTCTGTCTCATCGGATGCCTCTCTCGTTTCTCTTGGCACATTCAGAGTGACGCATTACTGTCCCTGCAGTATTTGCTGTGGCCCGTGGACGGATGGAATCACGTCAACCGGCGTAACAGCCGTTACCAATCATACGATTGCCGTAGACCCTACCCAGATCGCCTATGGAACGAAGGTTGTGATCAATGGTCAGGTATATACAGCAGAGGACTGCGGCGGAGCAATCAAGAGGAATTGTATTGATGTTTACGTCGCCAGTCATGCGGAGGCAATGCAGAAAGGGGTATATTATACAGAAGTATATGCAATTCAGTAATGCGGATATGGGGAAAAGGATATACTTGAGTAACAAGTATTTGATATAGAAAAAGGATGTAATTTCATGATGGAAGCGAATGTTTCAGAATAAGAAAAGCTTGCGGGCTGTAAAAGGAAATATCACAGTCTGCAAGCTTTTTATAATGGCAGAGTTTGTCATGTACGTGACGTCGTTGTTATGCATTTTCCAGTGCTTTGGACAGATCGGCAATGATGTCATCGATATGTTCGATACCAATAGAAAGTCGGATCATTCCCGGGGAAACGCCTGCTTCTGCCAGCTGTTCATCATTCATCTGGCGATGGGTATGGCTTGCCGGATGAAGAACCATGGTCTTGGATGCTGCAACGTGAGTGGCAATATTAGCCATTTCCAGACTGTCCATGAAGCGGACTGCCGCATCACGGCCGCCTTTCAGTTCGAAAGAAATGACACCGCAGGTTCCGTTCGGCATGTATTTCTGTGCAAGATCATGATACTTATCTTCCGGAAGACCTGCAAAGTTTACAGAAGATACTTTTTCGTGGGAATTCAGGAATTCCGCAACTTTCTGTGCATTGGAACAATGACGTTCCATACGAAGCGGAAGGGTTTCCAGACCGATGTTCAGAAGGAAGCAGTTCATCGGAGAAGGAATGGAACCAAGGTCACGCATCAGCTGAGAGGTGGCTTTGGTAATATATGCTTTTTTCCCGAACTGCTTTGTATAAACAACTCCGTGGTAGGATTCATCCGGCTCTGTCAGTCCGTGATATTTATGACCGTAAACATCCCAGTCGAAGTTGCCGCTGTCTATGATCGCGCCGCCTACCTGAAGACCATGTCCATCCATGTACTTGGTGGTGGAATGGGTGACGATATCTGCACCCCATTCAAAAGGACGGCAGTTGACCGGAGTGGCAAAGGTGTTATCCACGATGAGCGGTACGTCATGTTCATGAGCAACTTTGGCAAATTTTTCAATGTCAAGTACAACGAGTGCCGGATTGGCAATGGTTTCTGCAAAAAGTACCTTGGTGTTAGGACGGAATGCGGCTGCGATTTCTTCCGCACTGGCGTCAGTATCCACAAATGTACAGTCAATTCCCAGTTTCTTGAAAGTTACTCCAAGAAGGTTGAAGGTTCCTCCATAAATCGTGGAAGCTGCTACGATATGATCGCCTGCTTCGCAGATATTGAAAACGGCATAAAAGTTGGCTGCCTGTCCGGAAGAGGTAAGAATGGCAGCGACACCGCCCTCAAGAGCTGCGATTTTGGCTGCGACAGCATCGTTGGTAGGATTCTGAAGACGTGTATAAAAATAACCATCGGCTTTTAAGTCGAAAAGCTGTCCCATTTCATCGGTGGTGTCATATTTAAAGGTAGTGCTCTGATAAATGGGAAGTGCGCAGGGTTCTCCCTTGGATGGAGTGTAGCCTGCATGAAGGCAATTTGTTTCTAATTTAAAGTCACTCATTTGCATGTGTCCTTTCTGTTGAATTAATCAATATATAGAAATCATACCACAAAAATAAAGTCGAAACAATGTTGATATCCAAGAATTCCTATATTAATTGTTTGATATCGGGGATGGGGGAAGTGAATTAGGCAGGAAAACTTTCATACCCAAACGTCTTTGGAGATGGGACAAGTAGCTTTCAAGCCGGAAAACTCCGTCCCCATCGTCTCTTGCTGAATACAGGAAATTTTGGTATATTGGTCTAAAGAAATATGATAATACAGAAAAAAAGAAAGGACTGGTAAGAATTATATGAAGAAAATATTGGAAAAATTTGATATTCGGATAAAATTGCTATGTTTTTTCTTTTTGCTTATCATATTACCATATATCAGTTTGATTTGTATTGCGTATTCGAAATTGGAAGACTATGCAGGAAATAATTCAGGACGAACGATGGAAGATACTATGATTTCGATTTCCAGCCAGGTTCATTCTGCTATTGAAATGTATGGGGATAACTCTACGGGACTTTATTATAACGGATGCGTGGAGATGTTTGAAAATGGATCTGCGACACGTGAATACATAGAATATGCTCTGGGAGCAGTCAGTTATCCCTACAAGGATATTCGATTTACTTATCTTAAAAGCGGAGATCAGGAGTATTGTAATGGGCTTATTCAGTATTCTGATCTGAACAAAGCGATGGAGCCTTATTATCAGGAAATTGTGGATGCCGGAGGCCGTCCGAAATGGTATGCAATAGATGATCTTTATGGCAGATACCAGCGGAAAATGTTCGTTATGGGACGAATTTTGAATGGAAAAAAACAGAAGAATATCGGAGTTCTTTATTATGTACTCAGGAATTTCTGTATTTTACTGTTTGTTCCTGTTTATGGTTTATTATCTGTTCCAGAAACAGTTTTTGAAGCCGATCAGTGTTTTGAAAAAATGTATGGATCAGTTTGCAGCCGGAAATATGACGGTCCGGATGGACGAACCAAAAGCAGGGGAATTGAAAAGCCTGTTCAGGCATTTTAATAGTATGACTCTTCGAATTAACGAACTTCTCATTCGTAACAATAAAGAAATTACAGAAAAGAACAGCTTCAAATATCAGGCATTGTGTGCACAGCTGCGTCCTCATTTTATTTATAACTCTCTGAATACAATTAAATGGCTGGCAGTGATCAATAAACAGGAAAATATTCAGAAATTGACAGAGGCATTAATCTATATCCTGATGAATGCCGCCGGAGGAGAAAAGGAAAATTATACAGTCAGACAGGAAATCAAACTGGTAGAACAGTATGTGGTTATTCAAAAAGCGAGATTTTTGAATTTCAATATAATATTTGATATTGAAGAGGACACAAAAGATTGTCGGATTTTTCAGTTCCTGATACAGACAGTGGTAGAAAATGCCATTATACATGGATTTCGCCGTGGAATGGCACAGGGAGGAAAAATTATTGTGGCAGTGAAAAAGAAAGAGGATTGTCTTTCCATCATTGTAGAAGATAACGGGTGTGGTTTTGATGTGAATACGTGGAGAAAGTGTGGCGGAGCGGGCAGTGATCACACGAATATTGGACTGAAAAATATTGAACAGATGATATAACTGGAGTATGGAAAAGAGTATTATATGACAGTGGACAGTGTTTTGGGAGAAGGAACAAAGGTTATGTATAAGCTGCCTTTCATTAAGGAGAGTTGAGCATGGTAAAAGTGATAATTGTGGATGATGAAATACTGGCAAGAATAGGTATTCAGAGTCTTTTGGAGCATCGTAAAGATATTTCTGTTGAGGGAAATTTTGGAATGCCTCAGGATGCCATTGATTTTCTGAGAAAACATGAAATCGATATAGTGATTACGGATATTGAAATGCCGGAAATCAATGGTCTGGAATTTACCCGGATGATTCAGGAGGAACATCTTGCGCAGGGGATTATCATACTGAGCTGCTACGATAGTTTTGAGTATGCGCAGAAAGCGATATCTTTAGGGATAGACAGTTATCTGTTGAAATGTGATATCAGTCAGGAAAATCTGGACAGAGAACTTGATGGTGTAATAGAAAAAATATCAAGAAAACAGAGAAGAACGTTGAATCTGACTACTGAAAAGAACTGGAAGATGATAATAAGACTAAAGTGATCGGCGTTATGAAAATGACCGGTGATAAGGAAGAAGATCAGGGCATATTACATGAGAGAATGGTATTGCTTCTTTTGGAAGAAATTATCGCAAAGTACCATATGGGTTGTCTGCTGGAATCTTATAAAAGAAGTCCATTTATCGTATTCCAGTTCTCAGAAAAAAATCAAGAAAACTGGAAAGATTTATTAAAAGAATATGTTGAAATTATTGTTCAGAATTTTTTTCTCTATACGAACAAAAAGGTATATATGGGTATCAGCAGTGCATTTTCGGATCTTCAGGAGATACCGGAGCGTTATCGGCAGGCAGAAGAAGCTTCAGAGATGAGGTTTTATGATGAGGAAAGCTCAACATTCTGGGCAGAGGATATCTGCTGGAAAGCCCATGTACCAGGAATGATGTTTTCGGATGAAAGTCTTCTGGACGAAGGCGGTATGGAGATCTTTTGCCAGGAATTGTCAGCATATCTTCAGCAGTGTTTTTCTGAGAGGGTTTCTGTGAAAACAGTAAAGGAAAATTTAAACCGTTCTGTGAATATGTTGATTTATAGTGTGTTGAAAGCATATATAAGGGACAAGGAAACGATACAGGAATGGAGCAGCAATGTGAGTTTCTATGAGGATTTGCAAAAGATTGCCACAATGAATGAATTAAAGGAAAAGACCATTCACTGTGTGGAAAGATTCCGGGAGAAGCTGTTGGATCAATTGAATGATGACTATTTTCAGGATATTTTCCGGTTTATTGATGAAAAATTAAGTGAAGATCTTTCCCTGGAGGATATGGCAGATTTCAACCAGCAGAGTGTTTCGGCTTTTTCGAAAAAATTTAAGGAAAAGACGAAAATGGATGCGCAGAAATTTTACAAAAAATGGATTTATGATATTGCAGACTGCCAGGATTCTGTTTCCGGGCATGTGCAGTATACAGCACCTTATATTCCGTCCGGTGGAGGACCTGGTGGATGGGGATGTGCAATTGTAACTGTTCCGTATACCTATTATAAGAATTACGGAGATGCAGAAATTCTGAAAGAGCTGTATCCACAGATGCTGCACTGGCTGGATTATATGGAAAATCACAGTGAAAATAATCTGGTAGTATCGGATCATGAGGGAGAATGGTGCCTTGGAGACTGGTGTGTTCCAACTATGGGATTTGTAAATAATATGGACGCAATTTATATTCCGGCACCTCTGGTAAATACCTATTTCTATATTAAATCGATGCAGATCGTTCTGGAAATTGGAAATGTAATCGGAAGACATGAGGCGGACGAAGAAATCCGTCAGAAAATCGAGCGTAAAAAACAGGCTCTTGTGGATGTTTTTTTTGATCCGGAAACAGGTGATTTTGCAGAAAATCAACAGGGAAGCAATGTGTTTGCTGTGGATCTTGGAATCGGAGATCAAAGAACGTTCCAGAATGTTGTGAAGCATTATCGTGAAATTGGAAAATATGATACGGGAATTTTTGCAACAGATATTCTTACGAGAATTTTGTTTGAGAAAGGGGAAAGTAATCTTGCCATTTCACTTTTGACTTCGGAAAAACAGGATACGTTTTATTCCAGGATGAAGATGGGAGGAACGACCATACCGGAATACTGGACCGGACACCGTTCTCAGTGCCATCCTATGTTTGGTGCAGTGAGCAGATATCTGTTTGAATATGTACTGGGAATCCAGCAGAAAGAGAATTCTGTACGGTATGAAAAAGTTGTGATCGAACCATGCTGTATGGATACCGTCAGAGAAGCAGAAGGTCATATTACAACAGCTTCCGGAGTTATTTCTGTGAAATATGATGAGACGGGAATTACTGTTTTTATACCGAAAAAAACAGAAGCAAGTCTGATTATGGATGGAAAAGAGTATTCTTTGATTTCCGGAAAACAATCCACTATATTGAAATAAAAATGAAGAACAGGCTGGGCATAGAGAAAATCTGAACCAGCCTGTGAGTCTATAAAAAATGGGAGGATGCCATGTATTTTGCAAGGGAGAGAATCGGAGAAATCATCAGGCAGCTGGAACCATACTGTTATCCGGAAAACGTGGTCATTACCAATTGGCAGGGGAAACAGGAGCATTTTCCTGTTACAGATATCGTAAAGCCTAATACAGAAGAATGGGAAATCATAAAGCCGGGAATTCTGGGTGAGAAGAAGTGTGCGTATTTTGGGCTTGCTGCTGATATTTGTATACCGGAAACAATGGATGGAATGCCGGTGGAACTTCTGATATCCACAGGTCATGAAGGAGAATGGGATGCCACAAATCCGCAGATTGCTGCTTATGTGAACGGAAAACTGACTCAGGGACTGGATGTGAATCACAGAAATCTGAGAATCAGTACATATGCGAAAGCAGGAGAGGTTTATTCTGTTTTTATGTCCGTTTATACAGGAGAGAGGGGAAGCATCAGCCAGTGGAACAGTATTCTCCGGGCAGTCGATGAATCGGTATATACTTTTTATTATGATCTTCTGATTCCCTGGCAGTGTCTGGAACTGATGGAAGAGGACAGTAGGGAGTATGCACAGCTTCTGGATATTCTGAATGAGACGGTCAATTTGCTGGATTTCCGTGAGAAAAGCCGATTAACGGGCAGTATTCCGGCTGCATCTGCGTATCTTCAGCAGGAGACTGCCAGACTGCCGGTTTCTGAATATGAAAGGCCGCTGTCTTATCGGAGATGCCTTGCACAGGAAACCAGGCCGCTGCAGAGAAATACGGATGATACGGTGATTTTCCGTGTGGAAGATATTCCTGCAAAAGGATGGAAGACGTATCGTTTTTCAGAGGAAGAGCTGCAAGGTGTTATTGACAGGCCATTTTTCTGTACGGAGGAAGAAACGGAAACACCATTTTACCATTTGAGGTGGAATGATAAGGGACAGATTACGTCCTGGTATGACAAAACAGCAGAGCGTGAACTTCTGAAAGAAGGAACCTGTGCCAATGTATTGATGACTTATGAGGATAAGCCTCATATTTACGACAACTGGAATATTTTTGATTATTATCGTGAAAAACAGTGGGAGGTAGAGGAGCTTCTTTCCAGAAAAGTCATTGAGAAGGGACCGGTGAGATGTGTTCTGGAACTGAAATGGAAATATTTAAGTTCAGAAATCAGAGAGGTGGTTTATTTTTATCCGGATTCGCCAAGAATTGATATTCATGCGGATATTGACTGGAGAGAAGATCAGATTCTTTTGAAAGCATTGTTCCCGCTGGAAATGAATGCCAGAGAGGCAACCTATGAGATTCAGTACGGAAATGTGAAACGAAGTACGACCAGAAATCATTCCTGGGAACAGGCACGTTTTGAGGTATGCTTCCAGAAGTGGATGGATCTTGCAGAGTATGATTATGGAGTAAGTTTTATCACAGATTGCAAATATGGAGTCAGTGTTTATGATTCTCAGGTAGAGCTGACACTTCTGAAATGCGGAAGATATCCCAATCCTGAGGCTGACAGAGGTCATCATGAGTTTGTGTATTCCGTCTTTCCTCATAAAGGAAACTGGCAGCAGGCAGGAACTGTAAGGGAAGCATATGAAGTTAATAACCCGGTGGTAATCCGGCAGAAAACAGGAGAAACCGGAGAAGCGATCAGCAGGAAACTTCCTTTCCAATACGGAGCTGTCCATATAGATTCAGAAAATGTGGTTGCAGAAGTGCTGAAATGTTCCGAAGATGGAAGAGCAGAAATCGTGCGATTGTATGAATGCTGGAACCGCAGAACCACTGTGGAAATTACATTTGCAGAAAAATATAAAAAAATTTCCTTATGCAATATGCTGGAGGAAGAAGAAAAGATTCTGGCAGAGAATACGAATCGTGTAACATTGAATATGAAACCCTACGAGATTGTTACCCTTGCATTGTGTTCATATTATGCTTGATTGATCCATCCATCTTATGTGATTTGGGCATCGAAAATTCAAAAACCGTTTATCCGATGCTTGTTTGATACATTTATTCTTGAATTGAGAACCAGGGGGAAGGGAGAAAGTGGCACAACATGCCGCATTCCCCCTGGTTGGTGCATTAAAAAAATGCCCAGAGCCGGAATCGAACCAGCGACACGAGGATTTTCAGTCCTCTGCTCTACCAACTGAGCTATCTGGGCATAAAATAATTCACGTATGATAGTCTACCATAATTTGTCTTTTTTTGCAAGAAAAAAATGTGTCGAGTTAAAAAAGAGAAAATGTCCCGAGTTAAAAAAGTGTCGAGTGGGAGAGATGGAGAGCAACAGGGAAAAGCGGCACAAGTATGTGCCGCTTTTCCCTGTTGCTCTTTCCCCGTCCCCGTTGGTTTGTTATCCTCTTGCCATAAAATAAATTTTTTCCATATCTTTCCTGTTCAGCTGCCGGAATGTGCCGATGGTTCTGGTATCTTCAAAGCTGCATTTAAATGCAAGCTCATGAATCTGTTCATCAGTCACGTTCAGGCCGAGTTCACGGAGATTGGTCGGCATCTGGATGGAACGGAAGAATCCTTCCATTGCTTCAATACCTGCGAGAGCCGTTTTTTCAAAATCGATACCGCAGGGGATGTCAAAGACATTGGTGGCAAACTGGGCAAAACGTTCCGGGTTTTCCTGGTAAACATAACGAGCCCAGCTTCCCCAGAGTGCCGCAAGACCGGCACCGTGAGCAACGTCAAACATACCGCCCAGTTCATGCTCCAGCTGATGGCAGGCCCAGTCTCCACCACCGGTGCCGCAGCCGGTAAGACCATTGTGGGAAAGACTTCCTGCCCACATAACTTCTGCACGGGCATTATAATTTCCGGGTTCTTTCATGAGAATACGGGCATTATAGATGACTGTCTGCATAAGGGATTCACTGATACTGTCAGTGATTTCCATGGTTTCACTGTTGACGAAATAGCGTTCCATGGTATGCATGAGAATATCTACACAGCCGCTTTCTGTCTGATACTGAGGCAGGGTATAGGTAAGGCGTGGATTGAGAATCGCAAATTTCGGTCTGCAGAGATCGGTTTTTACGCTTCCGCGCTTCAGCCATCCGTCTTCATTCGTGATCACAGAGGAATTGCTCATTTCACTGCCTGTTGCGGCAATCGTAAGTATGACACCGATAGGCAGACATGCTGTAGGTGTTTCTGTTTTCAGATAAAAATTCCAGACATCCGTCCAGGGATTGGCAACACCGTATGCGATTCCTTTGGCAGAGTCAATGACACTGCCGCCTCCGACTGCGAGAATAAAATCTACATTTTCTCTGAGACAAAGTTCCATTCCCTCGCGGACTTTGGAAAGTCTGGGATTGGGAACGACTCCGCCAAGAGTTACATAATCAATGCCGGCTTCTTTCAGGGAGGTTTCCACCTGTTTCAGAAGACCGGAGCGGACGGCACTGTTTCCGCCAAAGTGGATCAGAACTTTACGGCATTTCTGCTCTTTCAGAAGTGTTCCGACCTGTAAATGGGTGTCCTTTCCAAAGATGACCCGCGTAGGTGTATAATATTCAAAATCTCTCATAAATCATTTACTCTCCTTATCATGAAACGATGAAGATATATAAGAATCCGGTTTCTGCTTCACAGTTCAGCGGGAAAAAAGATGTACCGAAAAGGAATTATTCAGCAGAGAAACATGTACAGCAGAAACGTACTGCAGCGTACGAAACTGTACAGAATTACGATACCGGATCCTCTTTTAATATTAAAACAGATTCTTGTATATTAGTCAAAAAAAACAGTAAAATTTTTGTGGAAATCATAAAAATAACGGAAAAATATTTCTGTGGCGGACAAATGTCTTTTTACGGTTGACACAAGAGGCGAAATCGGGTATAATCGACCATACGATGAAAACAAAGGAAAAATGGAGGATGAATCATGTATTCATTAAAGGAAATCGAACAGGTGGACTCAGAAATTGCAAAATTGATCGAGGCGGAAGTGGAGCGTCAGAACTCCCATATTGAACTGATTGCTTCCGAGAACTGGGTAAGCAAGGCAGTTATGGCAGCAATGGGAAGCCCTCTTACGAATAAATATGCAGAAGGATATCCCGGCAAGAGATTTTATGGAGGATGTGTCTGTGTAGATGAAGTAGAAAAGCTGGCAATTGAACGCGCAAAAGAATTATTCGGCTGCGAATATGCCAATGTACAGCCTCATTCCGGTGCACAGGCAAACATGGCGGTATTTTTTGCAATGCTGAAACCGGGAGATACCGTTCTTGGTATGAATCTTGCTCATGGCGGGCATCTGACACACGGAAGTCCTGCAAACCTTTCCGGTGCATATTTTCATGCAGTTTCCTATGGGGTAAATGATCATGGAGTGATTGATTATGAGGAAGTACGCAAAATTGCGCTGGAATGCAGACCGAAGCTGATCGTAGCCGGTGCCAGTGCATATGCCAGAACCATTGATTTTAAGAAATTCCGTGAGATCGCCGATGAAGTCGGGGCATACCTGATGGTGGACATGGCCCATATCGCGGGACTTGTGGCAGGCGGCCAGCATCCAAGCCCGATTCCGTATGCGGATGTGGTGACAACTACCACGCATAAAACACTGCGCGGACCACGCGGCGGCCTGATTCTTTCCAGTGCTGAGAATGCGAAGAAATTTAATTTTAATAAAGCCGTTTTTCCGGGAACCCAGGGAGGTCCTCTTATGCATGTGATTGCAGCCAAGGCGGTATGTCTGAAGGAAGCGCTTCAGCCGGAATTTAAGGAATATGCGCGACTGGTTGTGGAGAATGCGAAGGCATTGTGTGAAGGTCTTCAGAAGAGAGGCGTGGATATTGTATCCGGAGGAACCGATAATCATCTGATGCTTGTGGATCTGAGAAATCTTGGGGTAACAGGTAAGGAAATGGAAAATCTTCTGGACGAAGTAAATATTACCTGTAACAAAAATGCCATTCCGAATGATCCGCAGTCTGCATTTGTCACCAGCGGTGTCCGTCTCGGAACTCCGGCGGTTACATCACGAGGAATGAAGCCGGAAGATATGGATACGATTGCTGAGGCGATTTCCCTGATGCTGAAAAGCCGCGACAATAAAGAACAGGCAAAAGCTCTGGTAAAATCCTTAACAGATAGATATCCTCTGGTAGGTTGAAAGGTAAATATCAGCTGGAAGGCTGACAGATAAATATTCTCTGGCAGGTTGAGTGAAAGTATGTTATAATATTTCAAGGTAAAGAGAAAGCGCTCTGAGTTTTCAGGGCGCTTTTTTCAGAATTTGCGTGGAGAGTGGAGGGTACAAATGTCTTATGATATTTTTATAAGCTACCGGCGGGAAGGCGGAGATACTCTTGCACAATTGATCTATGACCGGTTGACAGACAGAGGATATCGGGTATTTCTGGATATTGAGTCTCTGCGTTCCGGGAAGTTTAATGAAAAACTGTTGTCTGTGATCGAGGAATGTAAGGATGTAGTGGTGATTCTTCCGCCGGGTGGTCTTGACCGGTGTAGTAATGAGGATGACTGGGTTTATCTGGAACTGTCTCATGCAATCAAAACTGGAAAAAACATTCTGCCCGTTATGATGAAAGGGTTTGTCTGGCCGGACAAGCTGCCGGAGAATTTGCGGGAACTGCCGGATTTTAACGGGATTCAGGACAGCAAAGATTATTTTGATGCGGTGATTGACAAGATGACATCATTGCTTCGCAGCAGACCGGTGATGTTTCATAAATTCCGAAAGACGCAGAAGAAATATGATTTCAGGGAACAGATTGCGAGAAGGAAGAAGGCGATTCTGTTCGTGCTTTGCTGTTTTCTGGTAATAGCGGCCGGAATGAGCGCCGTTTGCTGGAAGAAGTACGAAAAAAGAAAGCAAATGGCAGAGAATGTTTCGATTGTTCTGAGTGCTTCGGATAAAATGTCGGCAGCGGAGTACTATGACGCGATTGATATCCTGAAAGAGCGAATGGAGATTCTGGCAGGTGACAGCAACTATTCGATGGATGTACAGAAAGATGAAATCGACCTTCTCATTCCGCTGGAATGTTTTGGGGGAATCGATATACAGGAGTATCTTCGGGCTTATCTGAGCCGTGCTATGAAGTTATATCTGCAGGATCAGAATTCAGACAGGATTCTGGAAATCCAGCCGGAAGATATTGAAAATCTGGAATATCAGGAAGGATCCGTGGATGGACTGGTGTTAACGGAATATTTTTCGTCGTATACGGCAGAGGAAAATCCTTCCCTGGCAGAGATGGATTCCTATCATTATTTTGAACTGACATTTACAGAAGAATTTCAGCAAACAATCCGTGAGATTTTTGGAACTGATACCGATTCCCTGATACTGTCGCAGGATGTGGAGGAAAATCCGGGCAACTATTATTATTACCGGTTGTTTATGGGAAAATCCGGAAATTTCTATTTTATAGACAATTATCAGGACGACACACTGGCAGAACTGATTCTGCATAATTATACCAGTGAACCGATGCCATACAGCTTTTATTTTGATATTCTTCTGCCTGTGGAGTGGGAGTATCCAAAAGAATTAAAAGAATGCGGTGTGAATCAGTGCAATGAGGAACAGATCAAAGATCCCTGCGTGATTCTTCAGTATCAGCCTGCAGACGATCTGACAGAGGGCAATGAGAAGGATGCATTTGCGGTATTCCGGAAACGTCTGGATACTCTGGAAACTCCCTATGCGCTGGGACATACGGTATCTGCAGAACACGGAATTACCGTAAAAGTGGCACCGGACCGGCTGAATCAGGAGATGCTGGAGTGGCTGGGAGTTTCCTCGAATTCCATTTCTGTTCAGAATAAATTTTATCCGTCTGTCACTCTGGAAAAGGGAAGCTTTTCTTTCGAGAAGAAAGAAGAATCGTATCTTTTGTCTGCGTCGATCAGTTCCTATTCCGTGGATGAATGGAAGACAACCGTGGAACAGGTCCTGGAATCCGAAAATACAGATTTTTATCTTGGCATGACAGACCAGATTGTGGCCAGATGCACAGAGGAATCTGTAAAAGAAAGTGTGGATACCGGTAAGGTATATCTGGATCAGCTGACGGTCTGGGGAATGGATGAAATTACAGAGGAATACCGGTATCTTCTTGATTTTCTGGAAGAACTGTTTAATGGACAGACCATGCCTTCCAGATTCTGGATGGAAAATATCCGGTATGAAGGCGTGGAAAATTCCGAAAATGCTTTTCCTCTTGTGTCTTCTGTTTCCATTGAGCAGGAGCGGTTGGAAAAAGAAATTACACAGATCTGTCCTTCCGCGCAGGTGCGATTGTCGGAGGAAGGCTATCTGACTGTGTGGCTTGGACTGGAAAAAGAGGAACTGCCGCCGGAAACACTGCTGTCGCTGATCAGGCAGATTTATGAGATCATTGATTTCAGCCACAATACCTGGTGCAGAAATCTGTATATACGGGGAGATCAGGATAATACCATAGGGTTCTTTCTGAATACAGACAGATATGAGACGCATAGGATGGTATATGAATTTGTGTTTCCGAAGGATTCGTTTCCGGAAGAATACGGGGAGGAATTTGACGGGCTGCTGAAGGAAGATCCGTTTTTTACAGAAACGATTATTCCGGATGAGTCAGGCTATTAAGAGAAAAGTACCGGATAACAGGTATGAAATCATACATGCAATGTTATGTGTGAGGAAAAATGAAAACAGTATCTTTTGATGGAAGTGTGTAATAAAGTAAAATGTTAAAATCCACAGTGTATGAAGAACTGTGGATTTTCTCATTCATACAGAGAAATTCGGGAAAAGAATCACTACCTGAATCAATAAGAGATAGATAATTTTTAGAATCATTTTCTGTATTTGTATGGATAATAGAAACGATTTTCTGTATAATATAGAAAAAATAGTGTAGATAAAATTGGATAAATACAGTACAATATAAAAGGGCGGTGATAAAATGGAAAAACTGATTATTATCGGTGCAGGGCCTGCCGGAATTTCAGCGGCTCTGTATGCCGCAAGAGGAAATATGGAACCTCTGGTGATCAATCACGGAACAGGAGCACTGGAAAAAGCAGAAAAGATAGAAAATTATTATGGACTGGAAACACCTCTTTCCGGTAAAGAACTTTTTGAACGCGGACTGCAGCAGGCAAAAGATCTGGGTGTAAGGATTCTGGAGGCTCAGGTACTTGGAATGGGTGGATTTGATACATTTGAAGTGCAGACAACAAAAGGAACCTTTGAAGCTGAGAGTGTGATTCTTGCCACAGGAAGCAAGCGGAGTACACCGCAGATTCCGGGAATCCGGGAACTGGAAGGAAAAGGAGTCAGTTACTGCGCTGTCTGCGATGCGTTTTTTTACAGGGGAAAGGAAGTGGCAGTTCTTGGAAACAGTGATTTTGCACTTCATGAGGCAGAGGAACTGGCAAATCTGGCATCCGGCGTGACCATTTATACAGATGGCAAAGAACCGGACTTCTCCAGAGAACATCCTATTGCAGTAAATACTATGAAGATCCAGTCAATCGAAGGAGAGAGCCATGTGGAAGGTATCCGGCTTCAGAGTGATGTAACCTCTCAGGAGAACGGAGATATGCAGGCTTCCTTCATGCCTGCGGATGGTGTATTTGTTGCGCTGGGTACAGCCGGAAGTTCTGAGATCGCCCGTCAGATGGGAGCGGAACTGACCGAAAAAGGACATATTAAAGTGGATGAAAAAATGTCCTCCACCATTCCCGGTCTGTTTGCCGCCGGAGACTGCACAGGAGGTTTGCTGCAGGTGGCAAAAGCAGTCTACGAAGGCTGTCAGGCAGGAATCAGTGCGATACAGTATGTGCGGAGCAGACACAGAGAATAGATATTCATGAAACATGATAGAAAAGGAGAAAGAATTATGGCAAAAGTGATTACAGCACAGAATTTTGAAGCAGAAGTTTTGAAGTCCGAAAAACCGGTCCTGGTAGATTTCTGGGCAACCTGGTGCGGTCCGTGTATGCGTCAGGGTCCGATCGTGGAGGCACTGGCCGAAGAAGGGTATGCAGTGGGAAAAGTGGATGTGGATCAGGAACCGGGACTTGCACAGCAGTTCCAGGTTATGAGCATTCCGACGCTGATCATCTTCAAAGAAGGAAAAGAAGTGAACCGTCTGATCGGTCTTACACCGAAAGAAAAACTGAAGAGTCTGCTGGAGAGTGTTTGAAATATCAGTCGGAAAGCAATTTTCAAACACTCTCCAGATTAAGAAAAAGCAATTCATTTTTATGTTTTTTAACGAGTGGAGAAAACGGATGAAAATTTTATTAGCGGCCTGCAATGCCAAATATATACATTCCAATCTGGCTGTTTTCAGCCTGAAAGCCTATGCAGAAGAATACCATGAACACATTCTCCTCCGGGAGTACACGATTAATCAACAGAAAGACGACATTATGCGCGACATCTACAAAGCCGGAGCAGATGTGGTGTGCTTTTCCTGCTATATCTGGAATATTTCTTTTGTCAGAGAATTGATGACAGATCTGGCAAAGATCCTTCCTGGTGTGGAGTTCTGGGTGGGCGGTCCGGAAGTCTCTTTTGATGCGGAGGAATTTCTGCAGGAAAATCCGCATGTAAAAGGAGTGATGGTTGGTGAAGGAGAAGAAACATTTCTGGAACTGGTAAAGCATTACACAGAGAAACAGATTTCTCTGGAAAAAATCCGGGGAATTGCGTACAGGGATGAAGAGGGTGTGCACCATAATGGATGGAGAGAAGTAACGGATCTGAGTGCCGTGCCGTTTGTTTATGAGGATATGAAGGATTTTGCCAACCGGATCGTGTACTATGAGAGCAGCCGGGGCTGTCCGTTTTCCTGCAGTTACTGTCTTTCTTCTGTAGATAAAAAGCTGCGTTTCCGTTCACTGGAACTGGTCAAAAAAGAACTTCAGTTTTTTATTGATCAGAAAGTGCCGCAGGTGAAATTTGTAGACCGGACTTTTAACTGCAGACATGATCATGCCATGGCTGTCTGGCAGTACATTACGGAGCATGATAACGGAGTGACCAATTTCCATTTTGAGATTTCTGCTGATCTTCTGCGGGAAGAGGAGCTGGAACTGATGAAGACGATGCGTCCGGGGCTGATTCAGCTGGAAATCGGCGTGCAGTCTGTGAATCCGAATACGATTCAGGCGATTCACCGAACCATGAATCTGGAAAAACTGACAGCTGTAGTGGCGAAAATCCACAGTTTCGGTAATATTCACCAGCATCTGGATCTGATTGCAGGACTGCCGTATGAAGATTATGGCAGTTTTCGGAATTCTTTTAATGTAGTTTATGCCATGCAGCCGCAGCAGCTTCAGCTGGGCTTTCTGAAGGTATTGAAAGGTTCGCATATGATGGAGACCGCCCGGGAGTACGGAATTGTGTACAAATCCCGGGAACCATATGAAGTGCTTTGCACCAGGTGGCTTTCCTATGGGGAAATTTTACGTCTGAAAATGGTGGAAAGTATGGTGGAAGTGTATTATAATAGTGGACAGTTCCAACATACGCTGAAATATCTGGAGCCTTTTTTTCCGGATGCGTTCGGGCTTTATGAAGCGCTGGGAGAGTTTTATGAGAAAAAGGGCTATGGAGAGATTTCGCATTCCAGAATCAGAAGATATGAGATTCTGCTGGAATTTCTGAAAGAATATCCGCAGATTTCTTTAGAAACAGCAGCAGACCGTATGATTTACGATCTGTATCTGAGAGAAAATCTGAAGAGCCGTCCTTCCTTTGCATCTGATCAGAAGCCATGGGAGAAAGCCGTGTGGGAATACCGGCGTGCTCATGAGATACCGAAGACCGCACATATCGAAGTATTCCGGGATGGAAAAGTGCTGCTTTATGATTACACGAGACGGGACCTGCTTCTGAATAATGCGTATGTGGAAGAAATCTCTTTATTTTAGAGCAATTTTCAAACACGCGCTGGTACATCGTTTCGTAAATAACTATACCAATAACGCAGAATACTGTAAGAAAACGGGTTCATCAACATATAAGAGGTGATAAAAATGGGAATGTTTGATCCGAAAAAACGTAAAATAATTACTGCTGTGATTGCTTTGATTCTGGTGCTTGCCATGGTAGTGCCTACCGTGATTTCCATGATACTGTAAGGTGCAGTCATGAAACTGGGAAAAGAAGCAATGGAGGCTTTGAAGGCAGAGATTACAGGTCTTCTTAAGCCGGGAGAGGAAGTGGTGGCAGCGGGATGTATTGCGCTTCGCGGAACAGTTCTGCTGGCACAGCACGAAGAAACAGAACTTTCGAATTATTTTTCAAAAGGATTTTTATACAGCTGCAGAAATCTGGAGCAGAATTATGGTGTGACGGAAAAAGCATGGGAAATGGCCCGGGAATTTGGAGCCAGTGCTCTGTACAGAATGGGAGAGGGCGGTGTGCTCAGCGCACTCTGGAAAATGGCGGAAGCCTCTCAGGTGGGGCTTCAGGCAGATTTGCGCAAGATTCCTGTCCGGCAGGAAACCATTGAAGTATGCGAACGGTTTGACCTGAATCCTTATTATCTGAGATCGGAAGGAGCACTTCTGATCGGGATTCCGGGCGGTGAGAATCTGGTGCAGGAGTATCTCAGAATGGGACTTCCTGCGGCAATCATCGGGCAGACGAATAACGGCAATGACCGGCTGCTTTACAGCGGCTCCAATGTCCGTTATCTGGACCGTCCGGCCAGAGACGAAATATACAAAATGCAGTGGTAAGTACAGCACAGGAGGAATACAGAAATGGCGAAATTGAATATTGTATTACATGAGCCGGAGATTCCGGCGAATACCGGAAATATCGGAAGAACCTGTGTGGCGACCAATACCAGGCTGCATCTGATCGAACCTCTGGGGTTTAGCATTCATGAAAAAGCAATCAAACGTGCAGGTCTGGATTACTGGAAGGATCTTGATGTGACCACTTATCTGGACTATGAAGATTTTCTTCAGAAGAATCCGGGAGCCAAAATCTATTACGCAACGACCAAAGCTCCGCAGACCTATACAGATGTTCATTATGAAGAAGACTGTTTTATCATGTTTGGGAAGGAAAGTGCCGGAATACCGGAGGATATTCTTTATCAAAATCAGGAAACCTGTGTCCGGATTCCCATGGTAGGAGAGACACGCTCTCTGAATCTGAGCAATTCTGTGGCAATCGTGCTTTATGAGGCTCTGCGGCAGCATAATTTTGATCATATGCGTCTGGACGGGCATCTGAGAAAATTTGACTGGAAATAAAGATGATTGGTTATAGGAGACCAGAGATACTTCATGCAGTGATGCAGGAAGTATTTGTGATATCTGAGATTCGTGGTGCCTGTACAATACTTTATGCAGTGATGCAGGAAGTATTCGTGATGACTGAGGTTCATGGTGCCTGCGCAAAAAATGGTGCCTGTACAAAAAATAGCACGGAATACGGATCTGTGACCGCTGATGCGGAAACACAGACCGGTATTCCGTGCTATTTTGCTTTATCCAGTGTAAAAATAAATTCTGTTCCGACACCTTCTGTACTGATTACATTGATCTGCTGGCCATGTGCATGAATGATTTCCTGTACGATGGAGAGCCCGAGACCGGTTCCCTGCCGGTCCTTTCCGCGGGAGGCATCGATTTTATAAAAACGGTCCCATATTTTGTGAAGACTTGCCTTGGGGATGCCGGATCCGCGGTCTTTGACAGAGACAAAGATCTTGTTATTCTTTTCGGTCGTTTCGATTACAATGGAAGAACCATTGCTGCTGAATTTGATAGCATTGTCCAATAAATTGTATAGTACCTGCTGAATCTGCTCCATATCAGCTTTGGCATACAATTCTTTGCCGGAAAGAACAAGTTCCAGAAGAATTTTACGCTCGGTACAGATTCCTTCAAAAGTAGCGGCGGTAGTTTTGATGGTTTCGTTGATATCAAATTTCTGGAAATGCATCATTCGTTTCTGGATATCCAGCTTATTCAGCGTGAGAAGACTTTTGGTGAGCTTTTCCAGCCGACCTGCTTCGTAGGAAATGATTTTCAGATATTTTTCCTGCATTTCCGGCGGAATCGTTCCATCCAGCATAGCCTCCACATATCCCTTGATAGAAGTCAGCGGAGAACGGAAGTCATGGGAAACATTGGAAATAAATTTCCTCTGGTATTCTCCGTTTTGGCTCGATCTTTCCGCTGCATAATTCAGCATATTTGACAGGTAGCCGATCTCATCCTCTGATTTCAGCGGAATACGGTAGGAAAGATTTCCGCCGGCAAATTCGGAGGAACCCTTGATGACCTGACGGAGCGGGCGTTCCACACGATAGTAAAAATACACCAGCAGAGAGCCAGTCATCAGATAGATGCCGAGAAAAAGAAGATGAAAGGTCAGAAGTATGGTACTCCTGTTGCGGTACAGTTCGCTCATCGGATAGTGGATACAGACATAGCCTTTGATCGTCATATTTTCTGTGATCGGAGCAATAACACTCAGTCGTTCCCGTGAAAAATATCCATAAAAATCACCTGTCTGGTAATAATTGGCACCCCACTGGGTAGGGTCAAAATTATCCAGGGGAACGGTCTCTTTCGCGGAAAGATCTCCGGAGGTGTCCAGCACGATTTCATTGCTGTTGTTGATGATCCAGATGATGGAATCCTGATATTTGGAAAGTGCAGTGAGATTATTCTGCAGGCTTTGCAGATTGGAAGAGGAAATGGAGGTCCTGATCGTGTCATCGGATGCAATCAGGTGGAGTTCCTCGTAAAGATCTTCACTGACGGCTTTCTCCAGTTCCTGTTCCACCATGTAGGAGCCGCAGGAACTGATGAAAAGAAATCCAAGAATACCAAGAAGCAGGTACAGAAGTACAAAATTTCTGTACAGAGATTTTTTCATTGTGGTTTCACCTCGAATTTATAACCGATTCCCCAGACAGTGGCAAGACTCCAGCGGGGATGGTCTTTGATTTTTTCGCGCAGGCGCTTGATATGTACGTCTACGGTACGGGTATCACCGATATATTCGTATCCCCAGATATGATCCAGCAGCTGTTCACGGGTGAATACCTGGTTGGGAGAGGCGGCCAGAAAATACAGAAGCTCCAGTTCTTTCGGAGGCATATCGACCTGACGTCCCATGTAGGTCACGGAATAATTGGCCAGATTGATGGTGAGATCAGGGTAGCTGACACATTTTTCACTGGATGCAGGTGCCGGCTGCTTGACCTTGAAACGGCGGAGAACAGCCCGGACTCTGGCAACCAGCTCCTTGGAATCAAAAGGTTTGATGATGTAGTCATCCGCACCCAGCTCCAGTCCCAGAACCTTGTCGAAGGTTTCTCCCTTGGCGGAAAGCATGATGATGGGAACTTCGGAGGTATGACGAATCTCCCGGCACACTTCATAGCCGTCGATACCGGGAAGCATCAGATCCAGAAGAATCAGATCAGGCTGAAAGAGGTGAAACTCTTTCAATGCCTGCTCCCCGTCATTGACAATTTTTGTTTCAAAGCATTCTTTGGTAAGATACAGAGAAATCAGCTCTGCAATATTATTATCATCGTCTACGATCAGTATTTTCTGTTTAGAAATCATGATATCACTCCCTTTTATTTGAGGTCTGCGATGGTTACACCGGCATCGCCCTCGCCGAATTCACCCAGGCGGAAAGAAGCCACATGCTTCTGGCGTCTCAGATAGTTGTGGACACCTTTGCGCAGGGCACCGGTGCCTTTGCCGTGGACAATTCGGACCGTTTTGAGATGAGCAAGATATGCATCATCCAGATATTTGTCCAGTTCCGCAATGGCTTCATCCACAGTTTTGCCAAGAAGATTGATTTCCGTGGAGATGCTGGAGGATTTGGACATACGGATCTTGCCGGCACCGGTGCGGGAAAGTGCAGCATTGGTAATCACCGGTTCATCCACCAGTTCCAGATCGGAAATATGGACTTTGGAACGGATGATGCCCATCTGGACAAACAGATAACCTTTGGAATCCGGATGACTGCTGACGGTTCCCTTCAGGTTCATGCTCAGTACTTTTACAGATTCTCCAAGGCGAAGATCTTTGGGATTCAGTTCTTTTTTGGGCTTGCGTGTTTCCTGTTTCAGGGTAATATGTTTCTCTGCCTGAGACATGCGCTGGCGGATATTCTGGCGTTCTTTTTCCACAGCGGCAGTATCTACATGGTCTTTCTGGAATTTGTGGAACAGCTTCATGGTCTGATCGGCATATTCCTTTGTCTCGCGCAGAATTGCGAGGGCTTCTTCATTGGCTTCCCTGAGAATCCGTTCCCTGCGTTCATCCAGTTTTTCCTGTTTGGCTTCCAGCTGTTCTTTCAGAGTACGGACCTCTTCCTTATAGCGTTCCACTTCCAGGCGTTCATTCTCGATGATGACACGGCTGTTTTCCAGAGAGGACAGTACATCCTCAAAAGATTCATCCTGCTCGCTGATCTGTTCTTTGGCTTTATTGATGATAGCATCCGGCAGACCGAGCTTTGAGGAAATGGCAAATGCATTACTTTTGCCCGGAACGCCGATGAGAAGGCGATAGGTAGGACGAAGCGTCTCCACGTCAAATTCACAGCAGGCATTTTCCACACCTGCAGTGGAAAGCGCGTAGACCTTCAGTTCACTGTAATGCGTGGTCGCCATGGTGCGGATTCCATGCTCATGCAGAGTGGAAAGGATGGCAATGGCAAGTGCAGCGCCCTCTGTCGGGTCGGTACCTGCGCCAAGCTCATCAAAAAGGACCAGAGAATTCTGATCTGCTCTGCTGAGAAATGATACCACATTGGTCATATGGGAGGAGAAGGTACTTAAGGATTGCTCAATGCTCTGTTCGTCTCCGATATCTGCATAAACTTCGTGAAAAACAGCAAGCTCTGACCGGTCATATGCCGGAATATGGAGTCCGGACTGTCCCATTAAGGTGAGAAGTCCTACGGTTTTCAGAGAAACCGTTTTGCCGCCGGTATTCGGTCCGGTTACGACAAGCAGGTCAAAGTCATCGCCAAGACGGATATCGATGGGAACGACTTTTTTCTTGTCGATCAGCGGATGGCGTGCCTTTTTCAGATGGATGCGTCCTTCTTCATTAAAGATGGGTTCGCTGGCATTCATTTCCATAGCAAGACTCGCACGGGCAAAAATAAAGTCAAGCTGTACCATGGTCTCAAGATCCAGGGAAATGGATTCCCGGTCGAGTGCAATCTGTTCGCTCAGGGAAGCGAGAATAACTTCGATTTCTTTCTGCTCCTGAAGTTCCAGTTCCCGCATGTCATTATTCAGTTTTACGATAGCCATGGGCTCAATGAACAAAGTAGATCCGGTGGAAGACTGGTCATGGATCATGCCGGGAACCTGTCCCTTGTATTCGGCTTTGACCGGAATACAGTAGCGTCCGTTGCGCATGGTGATGACAGAATCCTGCAGATACGTACGGGCACTGCCATTGACCAGTCCGGAAAGCTGTGAGTGGATGCGGTCGTTGACCAGTTTCATGCCGCGGCGGATCTGACGCAGAGCAGGGCTGGCATCGTCGCTGATCTCGTCCTCGGAAAGGATACAGCGCCGGATCTCAGAGGTAAGAGGCGTGAGCGGTTCCAGACAGTCAAACATGCCATCAAGGGAATCCGGCAGCACGTCGCTTCTGTCACTGCGGGAATAGGCTTTTACCCGGTTGACATTTTCCAGAAGACTGCAGATGGCGAGAATCTCTGTAATACCGAGGGTGCTTCCAATCTCCAGACGCTTCAGTGAACCGCGGATGTCTTTGACACTTCCAAAGGAAATGGTTCCTTTTTTGAAAAGGCGGCTCAGGGCATCTCTGGTCTGTGTCTGCATGAGACGGATCTGTTCCAGGTCTGTATATGGGGTCAGTGACCGGCAGAGTTCCTTGCCCATGGATGAGGAAGCTTTGTCAGTCAGCTGTGTAATGATTTTGTGATATTCCAGTGCTTTTAATGCTTTTTGATTCATAATTTCTCCTGCATGATTGGTTCATTTGCGGTTTCCGGTGGAAAACGCATGATTTTTTATAAATTTCCACTACCCATTTTACATGATTTGCGGTATATTGAAAAGGAAAAATTCCAATACATGAAAATATAAGATTCATTCATAAAAAGTTCATAACTTTTTGTTAAACTGGATTCCAGAATAGCAGTTTTGTGAGTTTTATCTGTTACTGTGAATGCGAGGAACAGTAACACTTGATCAGTTACACCAGTGTCAGTTGTTTTACCAGGAGAAATACATTATGTCAGAAAGAGAAAATCCGGAATCTGGAAAAAAGGAGATGCACGAAGATTATTCCTTTATTAAGGAAACCATCAAAAAGAACCCGGTGAATCTGGGCGTTCATGTGAAACGTCTTTTTACACTGGCTCTTGGAGGAGCACTTTTTGGCGGTAGCGCTGCGGTTGCATTTACAGTGGCCTGCCCGGTTGCTGCGGAGAAATTTATTGCGGGAGAAGAAGTGACGCTTTCCGATGCCAGACCGGGTCCGATCGGAATCTCGGCTGCAGAGGAGACAGAGGAAGCTGCCGATGCAGAATATGTGGAAGAGGACGTCAGGGAACCGGAAGAGATACCGGATGCTGTCTTTGATGATGGACAGGAAGCAGGAAATGAAAGTTCTATGGAAATTTATGCTTCTGTTTATGAGGAGGCTGTACAGATTGCAGAAAAGCCTATGAAAGCTATGGTCAGACTTTCCGGGCTGTCAGATGATACGGATCTTCTGGACGATTCCTTTCTTACTTACGGGGAAGAAGAGGGAGTAATCTTTTACAGCGATGAGAAGGATGTCTATATACTGACAAATTATAAAAATATCGAAAAATCCGATAGTATTCGTGTTACTTTCTGTAAGGGAGCAGTTGCGGAAGGGAGTCTCTGCAAGGCAGATCCCGGAACAGGACTTGCGGTTGTCCGTGTTCCGCGGAATCTTTTGACAGAAGAAGAATGGAGTGAGGTTTATGTGGCATCACTCAGTGATTCCTTTGATCTTTCCAATGAAAAAACAGTGATTGCCATCGGAAGTCCGTCCGGTAATTTCAATTCTGTGATGTATGGTCTGGTAACTTCTGTATCAGGAAGTTTGAGAGTTGCAGATGCGGAATATTCTCTGCTTGGTACGAATATCATGGGCAGCATTGAGAGCAGCGGTGTTCTTCTTGATATGCAGGGGAATGTGATTGGAATGATTATGCGTACAGATGAGGATGAGAGTATTCTCAAAGGTGTTTCCATTGCAGAGCTCCGGCCTCTGATTGAGAATCTTTCCAACGGCGAACAGCTCCGTTATCTGGGAATTGTGGGCGCTTCCATTGAGAAACCTCATGCAGAGAATCTGAATATTCCGCAGGGAATTTATGTAGAAGGTGTAGAACCGGCTTCCCCCGCCATGATTGCCGGTATTCAGAATGGTGATATCATTGTGGAAATCAATGGACAGGAAGTAGAAAGCATGATGGATTATATGACAGAACTTCAGAATCTGAATGTGGGCGAACAGGCAGAACTGGTTGTGTGCAGAAAAGGCACAGAAGGGAAATTCGTGGAAATGGAATTTGAGATGACAATAGAAGAGAAATAGAAAGGCAGAAACAGCATGCGTTTTATCAACGAATTACATGAAGGTGACAGAATTAGCGGCATTTATTTATGCAAACAGAGACAGTCTGCGGTAACCAAAAACGGCAAACCATATGACAGTATTATCCTGCAGGACAAAACAGGCGTTCTGGACGGCAAAATCTGGGATCCGAATTCTCAGGGAATTGATGAATTTGATGCGCTGGATTATATAGAAGTCGTGGGAGATGTGACCAGTTTTGCAGGAGCCATGCAGCTGAATGTAAAGAGAGTCCGTAAGGCGGGAGAAGGAGAGTATAATCCGGCAGATTATCTTCCGGTCAGTGAGAACAGTACGGATGATATGTACGGACAGCTTTTGAAAATGATCGAGAGTATAAAGAATCCTTATTTGTCTGCGCTTCTGAAGAAATTGTTTGTGGAAGATCAGGAATTCCTCAAATCGTTTGAAGGTCATTCCGCCGCAAAAACGGTTCATCACGGATTTATCGGCGGACTGATGGAACACACCTTAAGTGTAACAAAACTCTGCAATTATATGGCAGGTGCCTATCCGCTTCTGAATCGTGATCTTCTGATCACAGCATCTTTGCTTCACGATGTGGGCAAAACAAGAGAGCTTTCTTCTTTTCCGCTGAATGACTATACGGATGAAGGACAGCTGTTGGGACATATTATTATCGGAGCACAGATAATTCATGATCTGGCTAAGGAAATCCCGGGTTTTCCGGTTGATCTGGAAAATCAGCTGGTGCACTGTATCCTGGCTCATCACGGCGAACTGGAATATGGTTCTCCGAAAAAACCGGCTCTTGCAGAAGCAGTTGCTTTGAATCTGGCAGACAATACAGATGCACGGATGGAAACTCTGACAGAGATTTTTGCCGCAGATAAGGGCAAAAAGGAATGGCTGGGATATAACCGGCTGTTTGAATCTAATTTGAGAAGAACAGGAGATTTTTGATCCTTATGGAATTTCGTAAAAACGATATGGTAACGATTCGAATTGAAGATTGCGGAATTGACGGTGAAGGCATCGGTAAGGCGGATGGCTTCACCGTCTTTGTGAAGGATGCTGTGATCGGCGATACAGTCCGGGCAAAAATTATGAAAGCCAAAAAGAATTATGGCTACGGAAGGCTGATGGAAGTTCTGGAACCGTCTCCTTACCGCACAGAGCCCAAATGTCCGTATGCCCGTCAGTGCGGCGGATGCCAGATTCAGGCACTTTCTTATGAACAGCAGCTGGCTTTCAAAGAAGCCAAAGTGCGCGGGCATCTGGAACGGATCGGAGGATTCCGTGAGATTCCCATGGAGCCTATCATCGGGATGGAGAATCCGTATCATTACCGCAATAAAGCACAGTTTCCCGTAGGACGCGGCAAAGATGGAAGAATCATTACCGGATTTTATGCAGGAAGAACGCACAGCATTATTGAGAACAGAGACTGTGCGCTTGGAGTTGCGGTGAACAGAGAAGTTCTCGACCGTGTAATTGCCTATATGGAGAAATACCATGTGGAGCCTTATGACGAAATGACCGGAAGGGGACAGGTTCGTCATATTCTGATTCGTTACGGCTTTTTTACAGGCGAAGTAATGGTGTGTGTGGTCGTAAATGGGAATAAACTGCCGCACAGTGAAGTGCTGGTGGACACTCTGCGGGAAATTGCAGGGATGACCAGTATTACACTGAATGAAAACCGTTCCAGAAGTAACGTGATTCTTGGCGAAAAGCTGTATCTCCTCTGGGGACAGACCTATATTACGGATAAGATCGGTGATATTTCCTATCAGATTTCTCCCCTGTCTTTCTATCAGGTCAATCCGGGACAGACCCAGAAGCTCTATGCCAAGGCACTGGAATACGCGGATCTTCACGGAGAAGAAACGGTGTGGGATCTGTACTGCGGAATTGGAACGATTTCGCTGTTTCTGGCACAGCAGGCGAAGTTTGTCCGTGGTGTGGAGATCGTTCCTGCTGCAATTGAAGATGCGAAGCGGAATGCGCAGTTGAACGGGATTCACAATGTGGAGTTTTTTACCGGAAAGGCCGAAGAGGTACTGCCGCAGGAATATGAGAAGAATGGAATTTATGCGGATGTAATCGTGGTGGATCCGCCGAGAAAGGGCTGTGATGAAGTGCTTCTGAAGACGATTCTGAAAATGCAGCCGAAGCGGGTCGTATATGTGAGCTGCGACAGCGCGACACTGGCGAGAGATCTGAAATATCTGTGTGAGAACGGGTACCGGCTGGAACGCGTCTGCCCGGTCGATCAATTTGCTCACACGGTTCACACAGAAAATGTGGCAAAACTGGAACGGGTGGTTATGTAATCGGAGTGTAAGGATACATTCCGAATTGGAAATATCGGTGAGATATACGAAGAAGATATTTTTAAAGTGGTAAGTCTTATTAAAGCTTTGACAATTATAATGTGTCAAAGCTTTTTTATGCTGTTATGGAGAGAAGTTTGATAGTTCTGCAGATATTTTACAGATGTTTTACCTACAGGTGATAGAGGATTTTACTAACGGAAATATATAATCAGATGGTATTATGAAAAAGATTCCGTATGAAATCGGAAAAGCGAAGATACGAAAAACAGGTACGGATCTGACCATTGTTTCTTATTCCAAAACAATGCTTACCGTTGAAAAGGCAGCAGAGAAGCTGGAAGAGGAAGGAATCTCAGCAGAAGTGATCGATCTGATTACACTGTCACCCTGGGACAAAGAAACGGTACTTCGTTCTGTGCAAAAGACCGGAAGGCTGATCATCGCCCATGAAGCGGTGAAACAGGGAGGCTTTGGAGGCGAAATCGCGGCAACCGTTGCAGAAGAAGGATTTTGTTACCTGAAAGCTCCGATTTCCAGAATTGCTGCACCATTTGTACCGGTTCCTTTTGCACCGGAACTGGAAGAATAGGTCAGAGTACATGTGGAAGATATTGTAAACAAAGCAAAGGAACTGATACATGAGGATAAGTAAGATGAAAAAGCTGATAAGTTATCTGGGAAAAGCACTGGATTACATAGAAGAGGGGCTGATCGTGGCGGGACTTGCCTTTATGGCAATCATGAATTTTGCAAATGTAGTCAGCAGATATTTTCTGCACAGTTCGATTTCCTACACAGAGGAACTGGTGGTAATCGTATTTGTCTGGGTGACGATGCTTGGAATATCTGTCGGATACAAAAGGAAGGCGCATCTGGGGATGAGCTTTATCACGGATCATCTGCCGGAAAAAGGAAAGGATGCGGCAATTCTGCTGGCAGGGGTCTGCTCAGTTATTCTGATTGGATTTATGATTTATTACGGCACAGAAATGGTACAGAATCAGATACGTTTTCACGGCAAAACAACAGCTCTTCGGCTTCCGACTTATTTTCAGGGCCTCGCGATTCCCGCAGGCGGAGTTCTTATGATGATCCGTTCTGTCCAGAGTACAGTCAGGGAACTTGCAGACAGGCATGCGGGAACGAAAAAATAGGAAGGAGAAAGACAGGGATGCTGGCTTTTGTGTTATTTGGATTATTTTTCCTGATGGTGTTTTTAAATGTACCGGTTGCAGTGGCTCTGGGATTATCAAGTACCATCGGTCTGTGGGTCGGAGGATTCTCTCTGACAACGATCGCAGATGCAATGTATTCGGCGATCGGTAAATTTACCTTACTTGCGATTCCTTTTTTCATTCTTGCAGGGGTGATCATGGAATATGCCGGAATATCCAGGAGACTGGTCCGGTTTGCAAGGGTATGTGTGGGTCATACCAAAAGCGGATTGGTTGCAGTAGTCGTTCTGGTTTCCTGTTTTTTTGCGGCAATATCAGGATCAGGACCGGCGACGGTCGCAGCACTGGGCGCCATTCTTGTACCTGCTATGGTTGAAGCGGGATATAATGTGGGAATGAGTGCTTCCGGTGCCATCGGGATCGTCATTCCGCCCAGTATTGCATTTGTCATTTATGCCTCCATCACCGGAACCTCCATTGGAAAGCTATTTGCAGCAGGAATTATTCCCGGAATACTGATGGGACTGTCCTATGTGGCAGCGGCTATGATCAGCAGCAGAAAGGATAAGATTAAGCCTCAGCCTAAGGCATCCAGAGCAGAATTTCTGGCGACATTAAAAGATGCTGTCTGGGGACTGCTTACCCCGGTGATCATACTCGGGGGGATATACGGCGGGATTTTTACTGCAACAGAATCGGCAGGAATTGCGATCGTGTATGGTCTCTTTGTCGGTATATTTATTTATAAGGAAATCAGAATCAAAGATTTGTGGAAACTTTTTGTGGATGCGGCAGTTTCTTCCGGAACGGTTCTCTATATCGTCGCATGTGCCAGAATCTATGCATGGATCCTGTCTACCAGCCATCTGGCAGCGGATCTGTCGGCACGGATGATGACCATCAGTGATAACCGGTTTGTATTATTGCTTCTGATTAATCTGATTTTCCTGATCGCAGGATGTTTCCTGGACTGCAGCTCCGCTTTTTATATCCTGGTGCCTATCGTGCTGCCGGTTGCGCAGGCGATTGGTGTGGATCCCATTCATCTGGGCGTGATGCTGACGGTGAATATGGCAATCGGGCTGATCACACCGCCGGTAGGAATCAATCTGTATGTGGGATGCAGTATTTCAAAACTTCCGGTGGCGCGGATCTGTAAAAGTATACTTCCGTTTGTAGCCGCAGGTATTATTTCCCTGATACTGATTATGCTTGTGGAACCAATCAGTATGTTCCTGCCGGGATTGATGAAGTAACGAATGTGGTGTAAGAAGAAAGGAAAAACTATGACACGAAAAGAATTATTGGAAAAGGCTATGACCTTTCAGAAAGTACCAAGAGTTCCGGTAGTTACCATGTCCGGTGCTACCTGGGCACTGAAACAGGCGGATCTTTCACCGGATGAGCTGATGGCGATGCCGGATGCCGGGGCGAAGGTATTATATGATAATTGTGAAAGACTCAATCTGGATCTCATTTACGGAGGACGTGCGATCCCCCATATCATTATGAAAGGAATGGGTGGCGTACTCAACAATTCACGCAAAGGTCTTCCGGGGGAAATTGTGAAAAAACCTCTGGATGATATCGAGCAGATCCATGACTGGACTGCAGAAAAAGTGATGGAAAATCTTCGGGCAGATGAGGAATACCAAAGACTGATGATGCAGATCAGGGAAGTGGCAAAGCTCACCGGTGACCAGCGGTTTGTGGGAGTGGGAAGCTTTGGTCCGTTTACTACGGCAGGGCAGATGATTGGGGTACAGGATCTTTGTATAGCACTGACGGATGAGGATTATGAGGAAGAGGTAAAAGCACTTCTGGAGCTTTCTGCCGAGGTGGTTTATCAGGTAACAGCAGATTCTTTACAGGCAGGCGGTAATCTGGTATTTATTGCGGAACCTGTAGCTTCCGGAGACCTGATCAGTGAGGAATACTTTGAAAAGTATTCCTTGCCTTATCTGATACAGTTAAAAGAAAGGCTGCAGGAACTCTGTCCCTATATGATCCTTCATATATGCGGCAGGACAAAGTCCAGAATCACAGCACTGAAGGATTCCGGAATTACAGTATTTTCCATGGACAGCATTGATCTCAAGGAAGCGCTGGAACTGGCAGAAGGGAAGATCACGATCATGGGCAACTTAAATCCGGTCAATGTTCTGGAAAGAAGCAGTGCAGAAGAAGTACATCGTCTCAGCAGTGAACTTGTTAAGACTGCCGGTCTGGACGGAGGATTTTTGCTGGCTCCGGGATGTGATCTGACACCTGCCACTTCTTATGAAAATATCCTTGCCATGGTATCAGCCGTATATTAAAATATGCACAGAACAATCGGTATGGCATCCTTGGAATCCATACACAAAAGAACAGGAGAAATGATATTATGCCGTCACTCAGTACCAGAACCGCTGATTTTACAGATTCTGTAATCAGAAGAATGACCAGAATCTCTTTAAAATATGGAGCAATCAATTTATCACAGGGGTTTCCTGATTTTGACCCGCCGCGGGAAATTACGGATAGACTTGCAGAAGTTGCATTACAGGGTCCCCATCAGTATGCGCTTACCTGGGGAGCACAGAATTTCAGGGAAGCACTGGCAAAAAAACAGGAGCATTTTTCTGGAATGAAGGTAGATCCGGATAAAGAAATTGTGGTAACCTGTGGAAGTACAGAAGCCATGATGGCTGCGGTAATGTCTGTGGTGAATCCTGGAGAAAAAGTCATAGTATTTTCTCCGTTTTATGAAAATTATGGTGCAGATGCCATTCTTTCCGGAGCAGAGCCGATTTATGTGCCGCTGATTCCGCCAAAGTTTCATTTTGATCCGGAGGTGCTGGAAGATGCGTTCAGACAGGGAGTGAAGGCACTGATCCTTTGCAATCCGTCCAATCCCTGCGGAAAAGTGTTCACATATGAGGAATTGAAAATTATTGCAGATCTTGCCATCAAATATGATACTTTTGTGATTACGGATGAAGTATATGAGCATATTGTTTATGAGCCGCATAAGCATGTGTATATGGCAACCCTTCCAGGCATGAGAGAACGCACGATTATCTGTAATTCTCTCTCCAAGACGTATTCTATCACCGGCTGGCGTCTGGGATATGTGATCGCTCCGGAAGAAGTAGTTGACAGAGTAAAAAAAGTACATGATTTTCTTACAGTAGGGGCTGCGGCACCTCTGATGGAGGCTGCAGTCGTTGGCCTTGAAATGCCGGACAGCTATTATCAGGAACTTCAGGCACATTATCTTCACATGAAACAGCTTTTTGCCGGTGGATTAAAAAATCTTGGATTTGAGTTCACGGATCCCCAGGGAGCTTATTACGTCATGGTGGATATCAGCAAATGGCTGAAAAAGGGAGAGACAGATCTGGAATTCTGTGAGAGGCTGGCAAAAGATATCGGTGTGGGAGCAGTACCGGGTTCCAGCTTTTTTAAAGAAGATGTAAATCATCTGATCCGATTCCATTTTGCAAAGCAGGATGAAACATTGCTTGAGGCCTTAGACAGGCTGTCAAAACTGTACAAGGCTTAAGTAATCGTTAGCTGTTTTCGTGTTTCCGATATTCACTTGGCGTCAGGTGAAACAATTTTTTGAAATTTCCGACAATAATATCCTGTATTTTCGAAGCCGGTATTCTGTGCAATGACAGATATACCGGTTTCTGTTGTTTGCAGGAGCCGGACAGCACATTTTCTTTTTGCCATTGGACATTTGAAGAATATATCTGGCACTCAAATGGCATGTTCGGCCGCCTCAAAACGGTGGAGTACCTGTGAATTGATGAAAACAACCTCTTTTGTGATATTGTGCATTGACATATGGCTGATAATACAATATAGTTCAAAAGGCATGATAGTGAAAGGAGATTAGGAAGTCAATATGGTCAAGAATTATAAAAAAACATTAATTGCCTGTTATCTGGGATTTATCACGCAGGCAATCACGGCAAATTTTGCCCCTCTGCTGTTTTTGAAATTTCATAAGGACTATGCGATACCGTTGGGAAAGATTGCGCTGATATCAACGATGTTTTTCCTGACACAGCTGATCGTAGATGTTCTGTGTGCAAAATATGTGGATCGCATTGGATATCGTAAATCTGTTGTAGCATCGGAAGTATGCTCTGCGGCCGGCTTGGCAGGAATGGCATTTTTGCCGGAACTGTTCCATGATCCGTTTGTTGGAATTCTCATCAGCGTCATTATCTACGCAATCGGAAGCGGATTGATCGAGGTATTGGTCAGTCCGATCGTAGAAGCCTGCCCGTTTGAACATAAGGAAGCAGCAATGAGCCTTTTACATTCTTTCTACTGCTGGGGTTCTGTGGGAGTTGTAGTCTTATCTACACTTTTCTTTGCAGTATTTGGAATTGACAACTGGAAATGGCTTGCCTGTCTATGGGCACTGGTACCTTTGTATAATATTTACAATTTTGCTGTCTGCCCGATTGAACATCTGACGGAAGAGGGGCAGGGAATGAAGGTTGGAAGCCTGCTTCGTGTTCCGTTGTTCTGGGTATCCATTATTCTGATGGTCTGTGCCGGTGCATCGGAATTATCCATGGCACAGTGGGCTTCTGCATATGCGGAAGCAGCTCTTGGTCTGTCAAAAACCATTGGTGATCTGGCAGGTCCCTGCATGTTTGCCATAACCATGGGAATCAGCCGTGTGATTTACGGAAAATACGG
>CAMBAL010000007.1 GCA_945864225.1 uncultured Blautia sp.
TTGTCCGGACTGTGATTGCATTCCACCGCTGCAATGATCAGCTGTGTTCCGGTTTTGTCCATATATTCCTTCATCCCCCAGCATTTCCCGTAGGTCGCATCCGAATCAAAGAATACGTTATGTCCGTCAAACATATAAAGAACCGGATATCTTTTCCAGGAATCCCACTGGTAAGATTCCGGCAGATACAGATATGCGGTTCTTTCCTCCATGCCTGTCGGGGCAGGGAATTGTACTTTCCATTTTTTTACCATAGTTGCCTCCAGATTCTGTCGTACAGCTGCTGTCCGTTTTCCGAAATACAGCTGCAGATTTTTATACCATATGATTAAATGATTCTGAAAATAATATACAAAATTTCCCATGTATAATTATGCGTTTTTAATATAGCACAGGAAAAATCAGATTTCAACCAGAAAGAAGTCAATGTGGCGTCTTGAGTTTTCGAATTGTTTTTCACATAAAAGTTACGTTCATTGTATGTGCATGGTAGTATAATTGAGAGGTTATTGCAAAAAAGATTTGTTTATTCCTGGCTTATATCTGTCGTTTGCTTTCAAAATTTCTGCCAGGATTTACTTTTCTGGGGTTTTTTACAAAGAACATTCAATATCTCCAATTTCTCTGGCAATTTTCAAATACCGTATTTTTGCGTTTTTATCAATAACAGAACAGTGGAAAACCACCGTCATTCCTTTGAGCAATGCAATTTTTAATCTGCTTTCAGCAATTAAATCTATGGCAACAAGGTTAACAGGGTTTTGGATTTTCTCCAACTCATCTCGAATATCATCGAGTACTATTTGAACAAATTTTTTAGAAGGTTTACACTTTGTCAACTGTAAATTTTCTATTGCAGCAACTGTATCAACTAAAAATCCTGAATCAAATACTCCCTGAGAAGCGGTGTACAGTAAATGCGAATCTTTTTCTGTATAACCCTCATCCCGCAAACTAGAACATATTTTATCTATTTTCTGTTTTGCTTCCATATCTGTGTCACAAATCATGATAAATTGTTGTTTGAATACCTCTTTATCTTTGGGGGAAGATAAAGAATTTTTTTCTTTTTTCTTCTCATGGTACAGTGAAATGATCTTCCCATGTTGAAATTCATTAAGAAGTGACAATTTCGTTTCATAATTACTGCTTATGAATTCTGCTTTTTATTCTGGGATGCCGGATTGCACATAACGTTCCTTTACATCCTGTTTTGAGGGCAGCAAATCGAGTTTTACGATTTTGCGGTTTTGAACTTTTCGCAGCATTTTGTCTTCATATTCATAAAAACCAGTAATTTTTCGTTCGAGAATCTGTGCTCTCGTATAAGGCTGAGTGCGTGTTTCTGAAAAAAACATGCTGTTTCCAGAATCAAAAATTGGTGCAGGTCCGATAAGTTTCATGGTCGAAGTATCCCTTAAAACTCCAAAATTTTGCAGATGCTCGTCTGTATTACTGATAACAAAGTCTGTCAAAGTTTGATAATCCATAAAGTTTTGAATTACTTCCTGGTCAATTCCATTTTGAATGCAAATTTGTATATATCCGTCATAAAGCGAGGACTCGTTGTTGATTTTTGAACTCTGGATGATTTCATAGGCAGAAATAAGCTCAATTTCTTCTGAAGTAAAAGCATTACATCTGCTAAGAATGCCATGATCTTCCGTGATAGCGGCAGAATACTGGACATAAGGCACATCTGTATCCTGCAATTTATGAATCATGGAAGCAAAAACTTCATTAATGGATTGCTGCCCATAATACTTATAACTTTCCTTTATCAGAAGAGGAGAAGAACCTTGTAAGTTCCAGTATTTTTCCATTTGTCCTCCGAGAGAAGCATTTGGATCATAAGAAGTGGCATTATGATAAGGAATTTTTCCCTCATTATATAAAGCTAGATTGGAAAACTTGATATCCTTATATTTTAAATCAATATTTTCAGGACAAATCCAATAGGAGTCTGTCATACTTAGGGCCAGGTTTTTAGCCAGATACGTTTCGGCATTAAGACATCCAGATTCCCGGATTGCTTTTTGGATCATTGTTCTGGAAGCTGGAACAGCTCGCATTTCCCACCATTTTTTCATCTTTTGTGTATCAGCAGTACCAAGGTAAGGAGATAGTAGTTCTCCATTATCATGATATTGAAGCAAACGACCTGTGGTTTCATCCAGAATCAGTGTTCCGCATACGTCATCTTTATGCATTAAGAAGAATTTGATCATTTCATCAGCATCCTTTCCGCTTGAGAATCCTCAAGATAAACGTCGATAATGGCCTTGGTCATTGAAATATAAGAATGATAAAAACGAACCTGATTGCAGGCACTGTCATTATCAATAATTTTTTCAATTCCATTGTCCCAGATATGAAGTTCCATGGCATTTTTTCCGGCAATCCATTTATACTTAATATTGTGATATTTACCGGATACATTTGCCATCAATGCTATAGGATCCAGAAGCTCTTCCAATTTACAATTGAAAAAAAGTGACAGTTTAAAAACTGTATCAGCAGAACACTTATTTATATGTCCTTTTTCATGCATAAGTTCATTCAATGTGGAGTAGGGAATTCCTGATTCCCTACTTATAGCGTATAATGTTTTTCCCGATTCATTCACGATTCTCTTAAAATTATCATTCATATCAATCACCCCACAGCAATTATAACGGAATATCGTTATATTTTCAAGGGAATATTGTAGAAACGAACTCCCCAAAATCTGCAAGTTCCGACCATAGCAGATAGCATTTTCACAGAATCTATGGTAAAATGGGAACGAATTTTTAAACACACTCTGAGAGGGAGGTATACGACAATGGAAAAGAAACTTCCGGCTTCGATTTTTCCGGAAAAAATGCAAATCCTGAGCGGAAGTGCTCTGAAAATGATCGCAATCATCACTATGCTGATCGATCATACGGCTTTTGTACTGCTTTCCCAATATGAACCTGCGACACAGACACTGTTTATCTTTCACGGAAAAGGCTACAGTCTATACCGGATATGCCGGGATATCGGAAGAGTCGCGTTTCCGATTTTCTGTTTTCTGCTGATTGAGGGATTTCTTCACACGCGGAACCGTCTGAAATATGGGCGGAATCTTCTTCTGTTTGCACTCATTTCCGAGATTCCATGGAATTTTATGCATACCAATCAATGGCAGTACGAAAAACAGAATGTATTTTTCACTCTGCTCCTTGGCTATCTGGCCTGCTGGGCAATTGAATACTTCTGGGATAAACAGTACATGACTGTCCTGTGTCTTCTGATTCTCCTGGCAGCCTCTGTTTATCTACGTGCTGATTACGGATGGAAGGGATTTGTCTTTATCGTTATCATGTATGTTCTGCGGATGGACAAACCTGCGCAGGCAATCGTGGGAAGCTGCTGGCTTTCCTATGAATGGAAAGCATGTTTCGCTTTTCTGTCCATTAACATGTACAATGGAGAACGGGGCTTTATCCGCGGCAAATGGGCCAAATATCTGTTTTATATTTTTTACCCGCTGCATATCACCATTCTTGTGCTGCTGAGAAATTATCTGTTTCATTAGAGCATCTTTGTGCAGTTAAATTGCTCTTACATATCATCATAAACAGCTTCAGGGAAATAAATTTTTTCGAAGTATATGGCTGTTCCGACTGCAGCGGTGGGAACACAAGACATATGGCTGTGCGTTGTGAACACAAGACAACTACCTGTACAGATATAATAAGAAATCTCCTGTAGAAGCCAGCTTGCTGAAAAAGCACTGAATTCTACAGGAGATTCTTATTTTAATACAAAGAGCGAATTAAATACTACTTAAAACTATATTTCTCAATTTTCTTGTCAGGGCAAAAGTACCTGAATCCTTTTTCTGAGTCCCCATGAGTATCGTCATATTTTCTTTTGGGAAGTTAGCAAAATACATTCCAAGCCAGCCATCCCAACCGTATTCTCCCTCTCTCGCTATCATACCGCAGCGGGAAGGCTTTTTGCAGACACGCATAAGATTGGAATAGGAAAATCCGTCAAGACCGATCCAGTTCTCAAAAGCCTGCTGCTGTGCCGGCATCAATTCTCCACCAGTAAAATATCTGGCTGTCTCAGGCCGGATAATCTGCTTTCCATTTAGTGTTCCACCATTTCTCAGCATGCGGGCAAACTTCATGTAATCATCCAAAGTGGACGTAAGTCCTGCTCCTCCTGCCTCATATGCCGGTGCTTTGGCCATATCATTACATATAGCAAGGTTATTTCCCGTATAAGGAACCATTGCTCTGCTTCCATCCTCTTTTACAACCGTTTCATATGCTTTTGCAAGCCTACACTGCTTCTCTGCAGGAACCCAAAATGCAGTGTCTGTCATTCCAAGAGGTTTGAAAATTTCATCCTCCATAAATTCCGAAAGTTTCTTACCTGAAACTTTTTCGATCACAGCCCCCAGCACATCTGCGGAAGTTCCATAAATCCATGAACTGCCCGGTTCAAACAAAAGAGGTCCCTCTGCAAGTCTTTCTGCAAGTTCCTGGGTTGTCATGGGGTTTTCCGTGTGAAGTCTGGCACATGCATCATCAAATACCACACCTGCTGCCTTTCCTGATGCCGTGCAATCATCCGGATATACAAGACCGGATGTCATACGCAGCAGATCATGAACCAACATGGGACGGGATGCATCCACCACCTTCCCATCTTTTTCAACCTTCAAATGAGAAAAGGCAGGAAGAATTTCTCCTACAGACTGACACAGATCCAGGCATCCCTGCTCCATAAGAATCATAGCAGCTACTCCTGTGACAGGCTTAGTCTGAGAATACAGCCGAAAAATCGTATTCCTATTCATTTCCATTCCATTCTCTTTATCCGCCATTCCTTCCTGACAGTAAAGGATCTCTTCCTCTCCCTTTTCAACCAGAAAATTCACACCCATCACTTCACTGTTTTCCACGGACTCTTTCATTACACGATGTAACGTTTCTATTAATTCTGTATACATGCTTTCACTTCCTCGTTGTCAGTAATTGTTCCGTACCTTCATAGTTACGATTTGCAAACCATTTAAGACCGGCTTTGCCAACAGGATTTGCTCACTCGTGAATCTTAATAATCTCATCCTTACTCTTATAAATATGATTTGCCGGAACGCAGCCTCTTACCGGAGAAAGCGGGTAAATATGTGCACCTCTTCCGATTACAGTACCAGGGTTCAGCACAGAACCGCAGCCAACTTCCACATGATCTCCCAGCATGGCTCCAAATTTCTTCATACCGGTTTCCACGGTTTCGCTGCCATCTTTTACGATGACCAGCTTCTTATCGGATTTCACATTGGAGCAAATGGAACCTGCACCCATATGTGCCTTAAAGCCAAGTACAGAATCTCCCACATAATTATAATGAGGAACCTGCACTTTATTGAACAGTACCACATTTTTCAGTTCTGTAGAGTTGCCTACCACGGCGCCTTCCCCTACGATTGCTTTGCCCCGGATAAAGGCACAGTGGCGGATCTCTGCATCTTTGCCGATAATTGCAGGACCATTAATAGAAGCTGTCGGAGCGACTTTGGCTGACTTTGCGATCCAGATATCCCCTTCACGGTATTCGTATTCTTCCGGATCTAAAGTTTTGCCTAATTTTACAATAAAATTTCCGATTTCCGGAAGGACTTCCCACGGATAAGTCTTTCCCTCAAAGAGATCTCCCGCAATCGTCTCATTCAAATCCAGAAGATTTGCAATGGTATAATCTTTCATCATGATGATTTTCCTCCTCGTTTCGATGTTTCCGGTTTTTTGTAGAACTGGGCTGCAGCATCAAAGCACTGACGCAGCATATAGGTATTGCTGCTCGCCTCCACCTGACTGGTACGTACCCTTACAAAATGCTCCAGCTTATCCATATATTCCTGAGATGTGATACTTCCTTCTGCCACATAATTCAGTCCTTTTTCCCAGCTTGCCGTCAGTTCCGGATTCAGAAGCTGGCGAATGGAGCAGTTTACCACATCAAAAATCATCTCTCCCAGAAGTGTCGGAGTAATTACCTGGGTCTTCTTATTCAGAGACAGATATTTGATGGTAAAAAGCTTCTTCAGTATTTCTGCTCTTGTCGCACTGGTACCGATACCGCATCCTTTGATCTGAGCACGAAGCTCCTCATCTTCAATGAGCTGTCCCGCATTTTCCATCGCAAGAATCATGGAACCGGAATTGTAACGCTTGGGCGGAGAGGTCTCTCCTTCCCGGATACTCAGACCATCTACGGGAAGTATATCATTCTTTTTCAGTTTCTGCAATGCGCTCAGCAGAATCGCATCGCAGGCAACCTCTGTTTCTTCCCCGTCTTTCTCGTTTTCGGAAGCTTTTCCCTCGGATGCCTTCTTTTTTGCAAATGAATTCGCCGCAATTCTCAGATACCCCTCTTCCTGAAGCACCTTAAAAGAGGAAAAGAACGACTCTTCTTTCATTTTCACCACCAGGCTGACTTTCTGATAAACAGCAGGCGGATAAAAAATACACAGAAATCTTCTCACAATGGTCTCATAAACTCTCTGCGCTGTCTGAGAAACACTCGAAAGTGCATTCAGACCCTGGCCTGTTGGGATGATCGCATAATGGTCTGTAATCTGTTTATCATTGACATAACGCGTTTTCGCGATTGTCTGATAGGAACCCATCTGCAGTACTTCTGCAGCTGCTTCCCCGGCCTGGGCATAATTTCGAAGCCCGGAAATGTTTTTATGGATTTCCTTAGCAACGGCAGTTGACAGCACACGGGCATCTGTACGGGGATAAGTCACCAGTTTCTTTTCATAAAGTTCCTGTACAATACGCAGCGTCTCATCCGGACTGATCTTAAACAATTTCGAGCAGACGTTCTGAAGCTCCGCTAGGTTAAACAGAAGCGGCGGATTTTTGTTTTCTTTTTTGCGCTCCACTTTTTCCACACGGCAAGTAAGAGGCTGTTCCGTACAGAGCATATCGATCAGTTCCTGCGCATATTCCTTTTTCTTAAAACCGTTTTCTTTATATAAATGGGGAGACTGGAAATACCGGCTTCCTTCCACCGCTCTCCATTCTCCGTCAAAGTGTTCTCCCTCCAGTGCGATTGCAGCAATCACACGATAAAATGGCGTTTTCACAAAAGAACGGATCTCCCGCTCCCTGCGCACGACCATTCCAAGGACACAGGTCATCACACGTCCCACGGAAATTGCCTGATATTTTGTATTCAGGTACGAAGATACACTGTTTCCGTAACGCAGTGTCAGTACACGGGAAAAATTAATCCCCATAAGATAGTCTTCTTTTGCCCGCAGGTAAGCAGATGCGGAAAGATTATCATATGCGGAAAGATCTTTAGCCTCACGGATTCCCCGGAGGATTTCTTCTTCTGTCTGGGAATCGATCCAGACACGTTTCTGTTTTTTGTCTCGGACTCCCGCCTCCTGTGCCACAAGGCGGTAAATATATTCTCCCTCACGTCCGGAGTCGGTACAGACATAGATGGTTTCCACATCCGGCCGATGCAGCAGTCCTTTCACAATATCGAACTGTTTCTGGACTCCGGGAATGACTTCATACTTAAATTCGCGCGGTAAAAAAGGCAGGGTATCAAAACTCCACCTTTTGTATTTTATATCGTATTTTTCAGGGTAACTCATGGTGACCAGGTGCCCAACGCACCAGGTCACCACACAGTCCTCCGATTCGAGGTAACCGTCCCTTCTTTGTCCTGTGATTTTCAGCGCCTTCGCAAATTCCTGCGCAACGCTTGGTTTTTCTGCTATGTATAAAGATTTACCCATTAATTATCTGCACTCATCTTTCTAAGGGGCCAGGCGAGTAAAATGGCTCCTCCTATCATATTTCCAATCGTTACAATCACCATACTCTTGAGCATGGCGCCAAGAGAAAGTCCCGGTACCAGGCAGTATGCAGTTACGAAAATTCCCATATTCGCGATACAGTGCTCAAATCCGCTTACAACGAATCCTGAAATACACATCACGATCATTAAAAATTTTGCTGCTTCGCTCTTTAATTTGATGCCGCAGAGAACACCAAGACAAACGAAGAAATTACAGAGAATTGCTCTGAACAACATTTCTCCGGCAGGTATTGACAGTTTGTTGTTAATAAATCCTGCAAAATAATCCTTCGTTCCTGATGCTCCTGCCCATACAAAAATCAGGCTCAGGATCAGACATCCCACAAAGTTTCCGATGTAGCTTACAATCCATACTTTACCGGCATCTCCCCAGCTCACTTTTTTGTCAAAGGCACCGAATGCCATAACCAGGTTGTTTCCGGTAAAGAGTTCTCCACCAACAAGGGAAATCAGAAGTACTGCGATCGAGAACACCAATGCTCCCAGGAATTTACCCCAGGCTGGCAGTTCAGAAGCCGAAAAAATATTTCCCACAACATTGGAAAAAATCATGGCTACTACAATAAAAAATCCAGCCATAATCGCACGCATAAAATATCTGCTGAAATTGTTCTTCAGCAAATTAGCCTTTGCTGCGGCCGCGTTTGACACTTTCTGCACATCTTCGTAATTCATTTGTCTACCTCCATAATAACTTAAGAACAGGTATCTTTTGTTTGTCCATTACATAGCAGAGGAACGTACCTTTCGTTTTTATATTATAGCACTTTCCCCTTTTGTATACAACAGACAAAATCCGCAGTTTCCTCCGGCAGAATCGTCCGCATTTCCAGCCATATTATTTCATTTTTGATATGCGCGATAACAGGAACCGGTAATCCCCGGAGCTGTTCCGCCATTTCCAGACAGGACATTCCCACAGGCTTCAGGGTCAGGGCGATTCCCGGTATCTGCTCATTTGGAAGGGAACCTCCGCCCATGCGGTTGATGCTGGATTCAACCGCCATTATCGCAGGAAATCCTTCTTTTTCAAGGATTGTTTTGATTTTTTGCGCCTGCATCCGCAGTTCTTCCTCTGTTCTGGACAACATCGCCAGTACCGGCAGATTCTTCACTGCACAGTTCTCATCCAGATATTCCCGGAATGTAGCGTCAAGAACCGCAATGGTACACTTATCCGGCCTTATGGCACGCATCATGGGATGGTGTTCCATTTTTTCAATGTATGACTGCTTTCCTGCAATTATACCGGCCTGAGGACCGCCCATAAGCTTATCTCCGGAAAAGCAGACAAGATCTGCGCCTTTTTTCAGTGTTTCCTGTACCGTCGGTTCATATTCCAGACCGAACTGTTCCAGATTTACCAGCACTCCGCTTCCCAGATCCACCAGAACCGGAAGATGATATTTTCTTCCCAGTTCTGCCAGTTCCTCTACAGAAGCATCCTCCGTAAAGCCAAAAATCCGGTAATTGCTGGTATGTACCTTCATAATGGCTCCGGTTGCTTCCGTAATGGCGCTTTCATAATCAGAGATTCTGGTACGGTTCGTCGTTCCTACTTCCCGCAATATGGCTCCGCTCTGTTCCATTACATCCGGAAGACGGAAATGACCGCCGATCTCAATCAGCTCCCCCCGGGATACCAGAACCTCTTTGCCCGCGGCAATTGACGCAAGCATCAGAGTGACCGCTGCTGCATTGTTATTGACTGCCAGAACCGCTTCCGCGCCTGTAACCTTCGCACCGATCTCCGCATAATGTTCCCGGCGCTTTCCGCGGCTGCCTGTTCTCAGATCATATTCCAGATCGCAGTATCCGGACATCGCCTGTATGGCAGCTTCCATCTGGCATTTTCCAAGCGGTGCCCTGCCAAGATTGGTATGAAGAATAATCCCGGTAGCATTCCATACTCTCCTCAGAGAAAATCCTGCAGCATCCCGGATCCTTACGGGAATCTGCCTGAGCCATTCTTCCACCGCAGCAGACAGATTCTCCTCGTCACCGCAGGAAAGAATACGGCTTCGCAGAAGTTCCAGTTCTTCACGAATCAGTTCCGTCACAAAACCTCTGCCATATGTCCCGGACAATTCCTGATAAGGCTCCTCCTTCAGAAGCCGATCCACCTTCGGTATCATTCTAAGATAATCATTTTTATTCATTTTCAAATTTTCTATTCTAATACTAGTAACTTTTCCTGTTTTTCCACAACTTTTCCGATACAGGCAGAAGGGATTTCCAGTCCGGAAAGCTGATTCAGAAGTTCCGGCACATCCTCCGGATGCACAGCCAGAAGAAGTCCTCCGGACGTCTGCGGATCATAGACCACATCTTCGATCCAGCTTCCATCCACACGGCTGTCAACTCTGGCACCTGCATATTCCCGGTTGCGGTAAGCTCCGGCAGGAATCAGTCCCATCTGCGCATATTCCGAAACGCCTTTCATCACGGGAAGCTTTTCTGTATCGATCACCAGCGTCTTACCACTTCCCTCTGCCATTTCCAGTGCATGTCCGGCAAGACCAAATCCTGTCACATCGGTACAACTGTGAATACGAAATTCCTTCGCCACATCCCGCGCATATTTATTCAGCGTAGACATCACTCTGACGGCATATGCGGTCTCCTCCGTGCAAGCCAGCCCTCCCTTGACTGCGGTATTCATAATTCCGCTTCCAAGAGGCTTGGTCAAAATCAGGAGATCTCCATCCTCTGCCCCGTAATTTTTCCACAGATTCTTCGGATTCACAAAACCGGTGACACACAGGCCATATTTCGGTTCTTCATCCTGTATGGTATGCCCTCCGGCAAGAACAGCTCCTGCCTCCAGCACTTTATCCGCACCGCCGGCAAGGATTTCACCAAGAATCGAAGGATCCAGGCAATTGGGAAAAGCAGCAATATTCAGGGCAAGCTTCGGCTCTCCGCCCATGGCGTACACGTCACTCAGAGCATTGGCAGCCGCAATCTGCCCGAAGGTATAAGGGTCATCTGCGATGGGTGTAAAGAAATCCACAGTCTGTATCATGGCCAGTTCCTCACTGATCCGGTAAACAGCCGCATCGTCAGATGTTTCGGTTCCCACAAGAAGCATGGGATCCGTAAATTTCGGCAGCTTGCTCAGAACCTGAGCAAGGGTCCCAGGACCTACTTTCGCCGCTCACCCGGCAGAATGGGCGTACTGGGTCAGACGAATCTTTTCTTTTTCACTCATGCAGATGCACCTCCTTTTCTCTGTGTCCAGTACATCGAAAAATAAATAACCTGTCATTTATTTTCCGATGTACTGGAATCTTATTTTAACATACATTTCCCTGTCATTCAAATACACTTTGCCGGATAACTAAAGTTCCTGATACCCGGTTCTGTAAAAGAAAGCCGCAAAAGACAGAATATCATTCCTGCCTCTCGCGGCTTTATCCTCTGCATGAATTCTCCGGCAGCCTGAACAGCTGCGTGAATTCATTTATTTTTTGGTAATATATCCTTTTGCTTTCAGAGTCTCTGCACAGAGAACAGCTCCGCCTGCAGCACCTCTGACGGTGTTATGGGAAAGTCCCACAAATTTGAAATCATATACGGTATCTTCACGAAGACGTCCGATGGAAACTCCCATTCCTCTCTCATAGTTCACATCTTCTGTAACCTGAGGACGGTTGTCTTCTTCCAGATACTGGATAAACTGTTTCGGTGCACTTGGAAGCTCCAGTTCCTGCGGAACTCCGCGGAAATCTTTCAGTGCCTGAATCAGCTGTTCCTTCGTCGGTTTCTTGCGGAATTTTACGAATACCGCTGCGGTATGTCCGTTCAGTACCGGAACACGGATACACTGGCAGGTGATCACCGGTTCTGTTGCCGGAACGATTACGCCGTCTTCAATCTTGCCCCACAGTCTCAGCGGTTCTTTTTCGCTCTTCTCTTCCTCACCGCCGATATACGGGATAATGTTGTGCTCCATCTCCGGCCAGTCTTTGAAAGTCTTACCTGCACCGGAAATTGCCTGATAAGTAGTAGCAACTACTTCATATGGCTCGAATTCTTTCCATGCTGTCAGAACCGGTGCGTAACTCTGAATCGAGCAGTTCGGTTTTACAGCGATAAATCCACGGGTAGTTCCCAGACGTTTCTTCTGGTACTGGATGACATCAAAGTGCTCCGGATTGATTTCCGGCACTACCATCGGAACATCCGGTGTCCATCTGTGTGCACTGTTGTTGGAAACAACTGGTGTTTCTGTTTTTGCATATTCTTCCTCGATAGCCTTGATCTCGTCTTTGGACATATCTACTGCAGAAAATACAAAATCTACAGTTGCAGCAACTTTTTCTACTTCATTGACATTCATGACAACGATTTTTTTCACTGCTTCCGGCATTGGAGTATCCATTTTCCATCTTGCGCCTACTGCTTCTTCGTAGGTCTTTCCTGCACTTCTTGCACTTGCAGCAAGAGTAACCACCTCAAACCACGGATGATTCTCAAGAAGAGAAATAAATCTCTGTCCTACCATACCGGTAGCTCCCAAAATACCAACTCTCAGCTTCTCACTCATAATATCTGACTCCTCACTTATGCTATTTGCGTGTCGTTGCATGGCACACATCTGTCGTTCTTGTAAATACTATACCAATTTCTCCAAAAATGCAAGTATTTTTTACATTTTTTACAATTCCGTTTATTTCTCCAGGTATTCTATGTTCTCTGCGATTACCTTCTCCATCACTTCCGGTCCCGGCGCACCAAGAGTCATACGTTTCTCCACACAGGTGCGCATGCTGATGGCTTCATAAATATCTTCCCCAAAAACAGGACTGATTTCCTGATACTCCTCCAGAGAAAGATCATCCAGAGAAATTCCCTTCTCAATGCAGGTCAGCACCAGACGGCCCACAATTCCGTGTGCATCACGGAACGGTACCCCGTGATTCACCAGATAATCCGCAGCATCCGTAGCATTGGTAAAGCCATTCTTTGCGCTTGCTTCCATATTTTCCTTGCGGAACTGCATGGTAGATACCATACCGGTAAACAGCGCCAGACAGCCCTTCACCGTATCGATCGCATCAAAGGTCAGTTCCTTATCTTCCTGCATATCTTTATTATACGCAAGAGGAATGCCCTTCATGGTTGTCAGGATGGACATCAGTGCCCCGTAAACCCTTCCCGTCTTGCCGCGCACAAGCTCCGCAATATCCGGATTCTTTTTCTGGGGCATGATGCTGCTGCCGGTACTGTAGGCATCATCAATCTCCACAAAACGATACTCGTTGGAATTCCAGAGAATGATTTCCTCGGAAAAGCGGCTCAGATGCATCATAATCGTGGAAAGTGCGGACAGAAGCTCGATCACATAATCTCTGTCCGAAACAGAATCCATACTGTTTCTGGTCGGCTCGTCAAAATCAAGAAGTTCTGCAGTATAAGCTCTGTCCAGAGGATAGGTGGTTCCTGCCAGAGCTCCAGCTCCCAAAGGACAGGTATTCATTCTTCTGCGAATGTCTGCAAGACGTCCTCTGTCACGGCGGAACATCTCAAAATAAGCCCCTACATGATGTGCCAGAGTTACCGGCTGTGCCTTCTGCAGATGCGTAAATCCCGGCATATAAGTATGCACATGTTCCTCCATGATTTTCTGCAGAGCAAGAAGAAGATTTCTGACTTCGCCGTCAATTTCATCAATCTCATCTCTCACATAAAGTTTCATGTCAAGTGCCACCTGGTCGTTGCGGCTGCGTCCTGTATGAAGTTTCTTGCCTGCGTCACCGATCCGGTCGATCAGATTTGCCTCCACAAAGCTGTGAATATCTTCATATTCGGAAGTAATCTCAAGCTTTCCGGATCTCACATCCTCAAGGATCCCGTCAAGGCCTTCCAGAATGGCATCTCTCTCTTCATCCGTAAGGATTCCCTGTTTCGCCAGCATCTGCACATGAGCCTTGCTTCCGCGGATATCCTGTTCATAAAACTTCTGGTCGAAGGAAATAGACGCATTAAAATTGTATACCAGCTTGTCCGTTTCTTTTGTGAAACGTCCGCCCCAAAGTTGTGCCATATATTTTTCCTCATTTCTTCTGTAATAAATTCCGTATATATCAGAGCGTGTTTAAAAATTCATTCCCGACATCTGCCGGAAAGCAAATTTCAAACACGCTCTAGTTTATCATACTTTCCCGAAAATGCAAACATTTTATTTATTCTATTAACGTGTCAAAGTCACTCTCTAAAACATCCCGCCTGGAAAACACACATCCACAGTAATTCTGCCGGTAAAGGCAGTGCTCCGCCGACAGTTCAATGGAACGCTTGTAACCATTCTTTTTCTTAAAATCAGAAGGAAGATGCGCAACCTGATAGATTTCCGCAAGTTCTTCTCCGATTTCGTTGATCTTCGCCGCATTCTTGAGCGGACTGATGGACAGCGTGGTGGTAAAATAATCGGAACCGCCCTCAAAAGCAAGCCGGGCAGCTTCTTCCATGCGCATGCGATAGCATCGGAAACATCGTTCCCCGCCTTCCGGAACCTTTTCCAGTCCCTTCGCCATCCGGAAAAAGTCTTCCGGATGATACGCTCCTTCCACCAGTTTCACAGGATAACGGAACTTCATTTCTCCAATCAGCCGGCGGATTTCCTCCACCCGCTTGTCATATTCTTCCTTTGGCGATATATTGGGGTTATAAAAAAACACCGTAATCTCAAAATATTCAGAAAGATATTCCAGCACATAGCTGCTGCACGGAGCACAGCAGGCATGGAGAAACAGTCTCGGTACCCGTGTCCCGTTATTCAGTCCTGCCAGAAGCTTTTCCAGCTCTTTTTGGTAATTTCTGTTCACCGATTCTCTCTCCCATCTTTACGATTGTCTCAAATCCGTTCTCTGTATTCTCCATGAGATCATAATCCAGGCGTACTTTGCCATGCTGCAGAAACAGAATCACTGCAGAGCCTCCGAATTCAAAATATCCCTTCTCTTCTCCCTTGTCTACCTTGCGCGGACTTTTGTGCAGATTACGTACCTTGCCTACTTCCATCATCAGGATGGTACCAAATCTGACCGTCCGGAGCAGACAGTATTCCCGGGCATTCTCCTGATAAACCGGAAAGGATTCTTCTGCAGGCGTATGGGATGCATGGTAAACACCCGGAAGTGCAATACCGGACGATCTCACTCCTTCTGCTGCGTAACAGAATCGATGCCCGTCTTCCAGAGACAAGCGGATCACAACCGCATAACCATCTTCATAACGCTTCGCCAGATTCTCACTTCGCAGAAGCTTCTTCAGAGAATACTCTGTTTCCTGAATGTAAAATCCGGAATCATGCCCGATGCGATGCACACTCAGCCTGCCGTCACAGGGGCTGACAAGGATTTTGTCTCCCTCTGCCATCGGTCTCGCCTCCGGTCTGGTTTTTCTGATAAAGAATTCCCGAAATGAATGATATCTTTTTTCCTCGTATTCCGACATATCGATCCGGTTTCTGCGGGCAAATCCGGGAATCAGACGCGCAGATAATCCCGTTTCCAGCGCCGCTCCCGCAAGAGCAGAAAACCATGGCGGTATCAGAACTTTCAGTCAGGGTCTCCAGACCAGATCCGTATAAAGGTGCCGTACAAGCTTATCCTCTTCATTCTCTTCAATGGTCATATTACCTTTTCGATCAATGTACTTCATTTTCCCCACATCCTGTTCGTATCGTTCCTATTCCCGGTTAACAAAAACGTCTGCCAGTGCAGACATCCTGTATCCTATTACTGCATAAGTCCCATTTATTATATCATAACCCTTTCCAAAAGCATATGATAAAATATACAAAAATGGAGGTTACACAATGAAGCCACTGTTGGAAGTCAGAGATCTTTCTCTTTCTTATCACACACTTCAGGGAGAAACAACCGCCCTTTCCCATATATCGTTTTCGCTGATGCCCGGTGAATTTCTGGCGATCGTCGGTCCTTCCGGCTGCGGCAAATCCACTCTTCTGAATGTCATCTGCGGACTTCTTCCCGCAGAACAGGGCGTCATCCTCATGGACGGCAGCCCCATCCGGACGCAGACCTCACGCATCGGCTACATGCTTCAGAAAGATCATCTGCTGGAATGGCGCAGTATCTATAAAAATGTCATTCTCGGACTGGAGATCCGGGGTAAAATCACTCCCGAAAAAAAGGCTCTCGCCAACGAAATGCTAAAAACCTATGGATTGGACAAATTTGCAAATGCCCGTCCCTCCCAGTTATCCGGCGGTATGCGGCAGCGTGCCGCACTCATCCGCACACTGGTCCTGAAACCGGATCTCCTGCTTCTTGATGAACCTTTTTCCGCACTTGATTATCAGACACGCCTGAATGTCAGTGATGACATTGGAAAAATCCTCAAAAAAGAACATAAACCGGCAATTCTGGTCACCCATGATATTTCCGAAGCGATCAGCATGGCAGACCGGATCATCATCCTGTCCGCCCGTCCTGCCACTGTCCGGAAAATCATTCCCATTGACCTTGGACTAAAAGAAAGAACGCCGCTCATCTCCAGAAATGCCCCTGCATTTAAATCCTATTTCAATTTAATCTGGAAGGAGCTGAATCAGAATGCATGAACTTTCCTCTGCACAAAAAAAATATCTCCTGCAGCAAAAACGTGAAAAGCAGTTCATCGCAGTCATGCGTGTCCTGCTTTTTCTCAGTTTTCTCCTGTTGTGGGAAATTTCCGCTCGGTTCGGATGGATCGACTCGTTTATTTTCAGCAGTCCTTCCCTCATTGGCAGAACCTTTCTCCAGATGTGCATAGACCAGTCTCTGTTCACCCATATCGGGATCACCGTAAAAGAAACGCTTCTCAGTTTCCTTTTTGTCGTCCTGCTCGGAATTGGAACTGCCATTCTTCTGTGGGCATGTCCGAAACTTTCCGCTGTCCTGGAGCCTTATCTGGTCGTCCTGAACAGCCTTCCCAAATCCGCACTCGCTCCTCTGCTGATCGTGTGGCTGGGAGCGAATCAGAAAACCATCATCGTCGCAGGGATGTCTGTGGCGATCTTCGGATCCATCATCAGCCTTTATACCGGTTTCAAGGAAGTGGGGCCGGAAAAAGGCAAACTGATTGCCACTTTAGGCGGAACCAAAAAAGATGAACTTCTGAAAGTGGTCCTCCCTTCTTCCGTTCCACTGATCTTAAGTACCATGAAAGTCAATATCGGTCTCTGCCTGGTAGGTGTCATTATCGGAGAATTCATCGGTGCACGTGAGGGACTTGGCTACCTGATTATTTATGGAAGTCAGACTTTTAAACTTACTTGGGTGCTGATGTCCATCGTCATCCTGTGTATCATTGCCATGGTGCTTTACGGCATTCTCGGTTTTATTGAAAAACGATACATCCGGAGAATGTAACAGCCTGTGTTCATCTCCTTCGCTCAATACTACGGGACGTACAAAATGCGTCCCGTATTTTCTTGGATTCGTTTTGATTGTATCCAAAATGATACATATCTGGCAGATATTTTCTGCATCTCTCTCTTTTTTTTCACAAACTCCTTTGCTATAATAAATCAACAGATGGAGGAATGATACCCGTAAACCCCGCACCAAAAGGAGCCTATCATGGAACACGCTAATCCTTTATTATCAGACAGTTCTGATGCAAAAAAATTTTTTACCATCGGCGAGATCATGCTTCGCCTGACCCCTCCAAACTATGACAAAATCCGCGTTGCCACCACTTTTGAAGCCAGCTATGGCGGAAGTGAGGCCAATATTGCACTGGCACTCGCCAATCTCGGCGTGGACAGCACTTTTTTCAGCGTTGTCCCCAATAACAGTCTCGGAAAAAGTGCCGTGCGCATGCTCCGGAGCAATGATGTACACTGCACACCCATGATTCTCAGTACCCCGCAGGAAACACCCTCTCACCGGCTTGGAACCTACTATCTGGAAGCAGGCTATGGGATCCGCCCGAGCAAAGTTACTTATGACCGCAAACACAGTGCCTTTGCAGAATACGATTTCAGCAAAATCGATCTGGATGAATTGCTGGATGGTTATCACTGGCTGCATTTAAGCGGCATTACGCCTGCATTAAGCCCCAGCTGCAAGAGCCTTATCCTCAACAGTCTCAAAAAAGCCAGAGAAAAAGGCATCACCGTCAGCTTTGACGGCAATTTCCGCAGCACTCTGTGGACATGGGAAGAGGCCCGGGATTTCTGTACGGAATGTCTTCCGTACGTGGACGTTCTTCTTGGCATCGAACCCTATCATCTATGGCGGGACGAAAATGACCACAGCAAAGGAGACTGCAAAGACGGAATTCCTTTCCAGCCAACCTATGAACAGCAGGATGAAATTTTCCATGCGTTTGCCAGACGCTATCCCAACCTGAAATGCATTGCACGACATGTGCGATATGCCCACAGCGGAAGCGAAAACAGCCTCAAAGCCTATATGTGGTATGAAGACCATACTTTTGAAAGCCGGCTTTTCACTTTCAATATTCTGGACCGTGTGGGAGGCGGCGATGCCTTTGCAAGCGGACTGATCTACGCCATGATGCATGATTACCGTCCGATGGATATGGTGAATTTTGCAGTTGCCAGCAGTGCCATCAAACACACGATCCACGGAGACGCCAATATCACAGATGACGAAAAAACAATCCGCAACCTGATGAATATGAATTACGATATCAAACGTTAATCACTCCCTGGAGCGTGTTTGGCAATTCATTCCCAACATCTTCCGGAAAGCAATTTTCAAACACGCTCTGGAACAGACTTTTGTCAGCCAAAAAATTCCGGGTACAAAATTTTGCAAACTTATAGTATAATAGCGTAGACAATATTTTTTGATAAATTCATACCTTTTTATTTCAGCAGACGGATTTCCCCGTCTCACACATACTACAGGAGTGATGATATGAAACACTTGGAAGAACTGAAAATCGGAGCAACTGCTGCTCTTTTCTGTATTGTAATGCTTCTGGTCTACGCTGTTTTCCCCAAAGACGGAGTGGTACAGACCACCAAGGCCCGCATGCCGGAAATTCCATCCGAGGATTCTTCCTATGAGGACGATCCGTACGGATTCCAGATTTATACACAGGAAAGCAATTATGACGACTTCTATGAGGACAGCTCCTCCTATGAGGAAACTTATGATTCTTCCCAGAACACTGATACTTCCGATATCCCGCAGGATACCGGTGAGGATTCTTCAGGAAATACCGATGATTCCTACACAGACTGGGAACAGCCCTCTGACGATTCTTACATCGACGATACCGGCAGCGGTGATTCTTATGTAGAAGAACCAGTCGATGATTCCTATGATGATACGTATCCGGATGACACTTACAGCGAAGATACCTATCAGGATGAAACCTATCAGGACGGAATTTCCTGGAATGAGACGGAAGAAACCTATCAATTTGAATAACCCGAATGAAACTAAAAAAGCAGCCTGTTTCGGAAACCTTTCCGTCTCAGGCTGCTTTTATTTTTGCGGTAATATGAAAAAAATAACGAATCTTTCGGCACACATAACCCGTATTCTGTTTTCATTTTTTGAAAATTAACAAAAGATCTACTTCTGCGATTCTGCCACAATATTCTGCAGCCAGACACCTTTTTTTACCAGAATAAATCCGATCAGACATTTGATCCAGTCACCGATCTGAACCATTGCCAGAATATAGACCACATACATGCCTGTATATCGGCTCAGAATATAAGCAATCGGCACGCTCACGCACCAGACGAACACACTGTCAAAGAAGAAGGTCACAATCGTCTTCCCTCCGGAACGCAGGGTAAAATACGCCGCATGCAGAAAGGCGTTCTGCGGCATAAAAATCGCCTGTACCATGATAAATCTCCCGGCAAGGATTCTTGCCTCTTCTGTGGTATTGTAAATTCTTGGAAACAGCGGAGAAATCAGAAGCATCAACGCTGCCATCAGTATACAGCAGAATACCGAAAACGCAATCATCTTATTATCGGTATCCCGTGCTTCCTTCATTTTGCCTGCACCAAGGAGCTGCCCTACAATGATTGCAACCGAATCTCCCAGAGCAATGAATACCACATTAAACACATTATTCAGTGTATTGGCAATATTCAATCCAGCCACCACACTCAGCCCTCGGATTGAATAACACTGAGTCAGTACAGCCATGGCAGATGCCCACAACGCTTCATTAAAGAGAAGCGGTGACCCTTTGATGATAAATTTCTTCACCAGAAACAGCGGGACTCTAAGAGTTTTGTAAATGCCAATAATGTAACTGTTCTTTTCTTTATGTGTATGCGTCCAGACGACCACGATCGCCACTTCCACATATCTGGAGATTACAGTTGCAAGAGCTGCTCCCACAACACCAAGAGCCGGAAGGCCGAATTTTCCGTAAATCAGCAGATAGTTCAGCACCAAGTTCACAAACACCGCCGTAACTCCGGCCTTCATGGGAACCACTGTCTCTCCGCACTCCCTCAGTGTACTTGCATAAACCTGTACCAACATAAAAGGCGGAAGGCCGAATAACATCACCCAGAGATATTCTTTGCCATAATGAAGTGTTGCCGCCAGATCTCCGCCGTCACTGTTTCCGCTCAGGTAATACTGGATCAGCGTGTCTCCGGCTCCCAGAAACAGCACAACAGCCGCAACAGTCAGAAGAACTGCCATCCAGATTTTGTACCGGAACGTATGACGGATTCCTTCATCGTCCTGCTGTCCGAAATATTGTGCAGTAAAAATCCCTGCCCCGGCAAGTCCTCCGAAAATACAGAGGTTGTACACAAAAATCAGCTGATTGACTATGGCAACACCGGACATCTGTTCCGTTCCGATCTGTCCCACCATAATATTGTCCAGCATGCTGACAAAGTTGGTGATGCCGTTCTGGACCATGATCGGTACTGCAATCGCGAGTACCATCGCATAAAATTTCCTGTCTCCTACAAATTTTTTCTTAAAAGTTTTCAGCATAAAAAATCCCCTCATCCTTATGTATATACAACGTAGCCATACATGTATATCACAAAGATTGGGGAATTTCAAGGGGTTATTTCGTTATTTTATATAAATATCCATACTGCCGCTGCGGAATCCTTCCAGATCCAGAGTTACATAGGAAAAACCGATATTTTTCAGCGTGGAAATGATTTCGTCTCTCTGTTCCATCACCTTCCCGAACTGTTCCTGATCCACTTCCAGACGCAGGATATCCCCGTGTACACGTACACGGACATTCCGGAAACCTTTCTCCCGAAGGAATATTTCCGCACGGTCGATTCGTTCCAGAAGAGCCAGGTCAATTTCTGCTCCGTAAGGAAGACGTGTGGCAAGACAAGGGGCTGACGGACGGTCTGCAACAGGAATTCCGTATTCTGCTGCCAGTTCCCGCACTTCTGCCTTCGTCACACCACATTCCGCCAGAGGGCTTCGGATTCCCAGTTCCCGGACAGCTGCCAGCCCGGGACGATACACATGAAGGTCATCCTCATTGCTCCCTTCCAGAAGCGTATGCACTCCATGCTCTGCTGCGTGAGCCAGCATTTTTGAATAGAGCTCTTTTTTGCACAGATAACAGCGGTTTACCGGATTAAATCGAATCTCCGGTACTGCCAGCTCATCCATGGATAACACTTCGTGGATCGCCGGCGTACGCGAAAGAACTTCTCGGGCAATCTCCAGATCTGCCTTGGGATGCAGCACCGTATCCAGTGTAACCGCGTATACGTTTGTATGAAATTTCTCCGCTGCCTCACATGCCAGAACCAGAAGCAGGCTGGAATCCACGCCGCCGGAAAAAGCCACGCAGACATCCTGACGGCAGTACTCTTCCATTCTCTCTTTCAGATGCTTTTTTCTGCTCTCCTCCATTCGTTCCTGCTCCTCCATTCTTCTTTCGTTCAGGTTTTCTTTTTCAGGAATTCGTTGTTATTTCATGGCTTTTCTTACAATTCTTTCAAGAATCCATTTACATTTATCCCAGAACTCTGGACACATCTATTTCAGAAATCCGCTTACGATCTGCTCTTCTGCCTCCGCTTCTGTCAGGCCCAGAGTCATCAGCTTGATGATCTGCTCACCGGCAATTTTACCGATTGCCGCTTCATGAATGAGCGCTGCATCCACATGATTGGCAGAAAGCTCCGGCACTGCACTGATTTTGGCATTATCCATAATGATCGCATCACATTCCGTATGTCCATTGCAGCGGTTATTTCCATGAATATGGGAAGTAAACAGCTGATACGAATCATCCCTCGCAACAGAACGAGAAACAACATTCGCTGCGGAATCTTCCCCGTCCAGCTGTACATCAAAGTAACTCTCTGCATGCTGAACACCATGCGTCATCAGTCTCTCCATAACCACCAGTTTGGCACCGGCTTCCAGATGTGCTTTGTTTTCTCTCTTTGTGGAATCCACACCCTTGATCTGGGCAGTATCCATTTCCATGAAACTGTCCTCTCCCAGATGAATCTCCGTCACCGGGTTCATGATGCGCTCCCCTTTGCCATCTCCGCTTCCATAATGCTTCTCCACATATTTCACATGGGCATTTTTGCCGATAAAGAAACGATGAATTCCGTCATGACGGCTGGCTGCATCGCCCCCATTGTGGATACCGCATCCGGCAATGATGGTCACATCTGCATCATCTCCCACATAAAAATCATTATATACTACTTCCTGAAGACCGGACTGGCTCATAATGACCGGAATGTGTACACTTTCATGACGGGTTCCCGGTTTGATATGAATTTCAATACCGGAAGTATCTGCTTTCGGGATAATCTCAATATTGGCTGTGCTGTTGCGCTCAATGCTCGCGCCATCGGCACGGATATTATATGCTCCTGTTGGAATTTCATGCAGTCCGGAAACTGCCTCCAGTAATTCTCTCTGAATTGCGTCCATCTCTCTGCCTCCTATTCTCTGATCTTCACTTTATTGCAGGCACCTGCTGCATCTGCCGTTCCCAGAAGCTGCGGAAGAATTTCATCTTTGGAACCTTTTTTCTTCAGCTCTCCATCTGCGATCAGCAGAATCTCGTCCGCAATATTCAAAATACGCTCCTGATGGGAAATGATCAGAATGGAGCCATGAAGCTGGTCATGCATTTCCTCAAATACCTGGATCAGATTCTGGAAACTCCACAGATCGATACCGGCCTCCGGTTCATCAAAAACGGACACTCTTGTCTTTCTGGCCATAATCGTAGCGATTTCGATGCGCTTGATCTCGCCGCCGGAAAGACTGGCATTCACTTCACGCTTAATATAATCCTTTGCACAAAGACCTACCTTGGAAAGATATTCACAGGCTCCGGCAATGGAAATTTCCTTTCCTGCTGCCAGACGGATCAGATCAAAGACTGTCACACCCTTAAAACGTACCGGCTGCTGAAAAGCATAGCTGATACCCAGTTTGGCCCTGTCTGTAATACTCATATCCGTGATATCCTGTCCATCCCACAGAATCTGACCGGATGTGGGTTTCTCTATTCCTGCAATGATTTTGGCAAGAGTCGATTTACCGCCTCCGTTCGGTCCGGTAATAACTACAAATTTGTTATCTTCCAATGTAAAGCTTACATCTTTCAGAATCCCGATTTCTCTGGTATTTCTGGATTTTTCATCGGGCACCTGAAAACAGATGTTGCGTAATTCTAACATATTTTCTCCTCCGTCTCTGTTGTTTCTGTGCAGCTCACTCTGATCTGCTTTCTCCAGGAGCTGATTCAGGCTGCATTTTACCGCTAACGCATATCATATCACATTTTTCCAAAAATGAACAGCAAACCTGACACATTCCGCCAGAATTGTTGTGAAAATGCATACCAGTACCGGTGCACTCCAGACAAACCAGAATTCTCCGGTTACTCCCATAACGCCCACCGTGTCTTTCCACGCCTCCCATACAGCAGGATGAAGCAGATAAATAAGAAATGCATCATTTCTGCCTGTCTCCGTCAGCCATCCCGGCAACATTATGTCCTGACTTAATACGCACCAGATGAACAGACAGCATACAGAGATCACAGTGCCAATAAATAGTTCCTGCTTTCCCACTCTGAAATATTCCATTATCGTTAAAAAAATCCCACATATCACTCCCAGATACAGCACTTTCCTGTTCATATGTTTTCTGATAACGTTTTCCCGGCAATGAATCCAATATCCCAGCATAAAAAAAGGCAGTCCCGTAAAAATCCAATTACGGTAATACATAGCCCTGAATGCAGTTCCTCTCAAAGCAGCACCTTCTCCAAGATAAAAATTTCCAGCAAGAAGTACCGGAATCAATATCCCAGCTGCAGCATGCAGATGAAAGTGTTCCACCGTCCAGAAAATCAGATAACAGTAAAGCAATGCCACCAGAAACCAGAGATGATACTTCACCGGTGAAGTGGAATTATACAGAATAAATTCCCTGATATATTGCTTCTGAACAAGATCTCCCACCCATTGAATTGCGTCTTCTCCTTTTGACATGCGATACAGGAATCCCCATACGATATAAAAGATCAGTGAAAAAACAGTAAGTTTCAAAATATGCCGAATCTTTGCAGGCATTTTCTGATTTATATTCCCTTTGTTGCTGTAACAAAAATATCCTGATACCAAAAAGAAAAAAGGTACTGCAAAACGCATTAGTATATTGATCATATCTCCTGAAATACCCGGATAATGAACATGAAGAAATATCACAGCATATGCAGCTATGATTTTTGCTGCATCCAAAACATGATTTCTCATAAAATTCCCCGCTTTCGCAGGCAGTATAACAAAGCGCCTGTACAGTGTCAAGATAAATCATGGTTTCAGCCAGCTCCCGTCCAGGCGCGCGATCAGTCTTGCATTATGATATGCCATCCGAAGGGTCAGGCATGTTCTTCCCAGATATCGTGATCCATCCGCAGTTTTCACACATGCCAGAGCAAGATCCGGTTTGCCGGGACTCTGCAGACAAATAGGAATTAAAAGCTGGATCGAATGATTGTAATACTGAGGAATGGCATTTTTATAATCCGCCTCCAGCATCCTTCTTGTCTGACGCAGCGCACCGTCAAAAAGCTGCACCTTCATACTGCTGTTGCGGACATTCTCCGGAAGGCGCTGGGCATTTTCCTCTTCCCCGAAAATATGCTCATACTGAGGAACGATCTCCAGTCTTGTATCAAACACCAGATCCGATGGATTTGTAACAAATTCCGCCTTTTCCGGCAGATCTGCAATTCCTGATTTCAAAAGATGATATTCCGTATAAAAGCCATCCAGGAACCACTCCTGCCTGTCCGGAACCAGATTCGGAACAAAATATGCAAAAACCGGCTGATAATAATGATTGAAAAGTCCCGTATTAAATATGGCATAATCCTTATGGAATAAAATCTTGCCTTCTTCATATACCCGCTTGAATGTATATTCCAGATATCCTTTGAGAATCCCATTATCATTGGAATCTCCAAAACTCCATTTCTCCGGAACGATTCTGGAGAGATTCTGTATCTGCCTGTTATAATTTCCGCAATACGTAAAATCAAATAAATTCATAAAAGCCTCCCGCCGATTGATTCATTTATTATCCTTCGTATGCTGTATTCCCTTTACCGGTCATTTATACTATTGTATTTAGGAATTTTCCCGGCAGAACTGCCGGATTCAGATAAAGATGAAATTTACAGATAATTTTATGACTGAAAATAAAAATGGATTTTGTGAAAAGAAAAACCGCTCTGCAGACAGCAGCTGAAACCATACTGCAAAACGATCTTCCGATATTTCTTTTTATTTGGATGCTTTTATCTTACCATCTCCCTGATTTATTGACAAGAAGAATCTTTCGACAAATCATCCTTCATTTCTATTCATGACCGTTCTCAGAACCTGTTAACCGAATAGGGTTTTGACATCAGCCCCTTTGATTACTTACTTCTTCGCTAATCATGTTCCTCTGAATCTTCGCACGCTCATGTGCAGCTTTGGATGTCGTTATTCATAACTTTATCCACTCCAAATCACCTAGAAATCTTCCCTGTATAATTCCGAATATTGATTCCTATAACATAAAGGAGTGATGCCTTCAAAAATTTGACCGTCTTTAATACTATATGTCCATGTAAAAAACCGCCATATCAACCCATGGCGGTTTTTTCCTTCTCTTTCTTATTCTGACTCATTTTCCCTTTTTCCGAAAAAGTCAATAAGTGACACCAATTATACCATCGAACTGTACATTATTCTCTTCTATACCTGTATAACCCATAGAAATATTCTCAAATTATACTATCCCTCTTCCCCTGCAGCATGCTATAATATAAAAGTTGGACTGTACCGATATTTTTATAGTATGCAGTCAAAAAATTGATAAAGTTATCTGGTACATCGTTTCGTAAATAACTATACCAATAACGCAGAATATTTCTTCGAGTGTGCATGGCAAAAAACGCAGGCGTAGCGGGCTACGCTGAGGCTTTTTATCATGCGCAATCGGAGAAATAGGCAAGTTATTTGGTGTAGTTATTTCGAAAACGATGTACTAGTTTAGCCGCTTCTAAACTGATACACAAGTATCGCTGAAAATAAAGGAGGAAACTCATGACAAAAGAAGAATTTCAACGACTTACACAGAATACTGTTCTCCTGGACGGAGCGACAGGTTCCTACCTGATGGCGCATGGAATGCCCCGGGGAATCTGTACGGAACTCTGGATCATGGAACATAAAGAAATCCTGCAGGAGCTGCAGAAAGCTTATATTGATGCAGGTACCCGCATCGTTTATGCACCGACCTTCAGCGCCAGTCGCCTGACACTCAGACAGCGGGGACTGGAAGAAAAACTGGAAGAACTTAATCGGACTCTCGTTGCCTATACCCGGGAAGCTGTCGGACATCGTGCCTATGTTGCCGGTGACATCACCACAACCGGACAGATTCTCACAGATAACGGGGAATATACTTATGAAATGGCGTTTGACAATTATTGCGAACAGATCCGTCTCCTTGAGAATGCAGGAGTGGACTGCCTTGTTGCAGAAACCATGATCAATATTGAAGAAACTCTCGCAGCTGTCGATGCAGCGCATTCTGTCTGCTCACTCCCTATCATGTGCTCAATGACGGTAGAAGCAGACGGCAGCATTTTCAGCGGAGGCAATGCCATAGAAGCAGCACTTGCACTGGAGAGTGCCGGAGCCAGTGCCGTAGGACTCAACTGTTCTGTTGGTCCGGATCAGCTTGTTTCGGTAGTACGCAATATCTGCGAAAATGTTTCCATCCCTGTAATTGCCAAACCCAACGCAGGCATGCCGTTTATTGATGATCAGGGCAATGCCATTTATTCCATGCAGCCGGAGGATTTCGCCCGTCATATGAAAGTTCTTGTTGAGAGCGGAGCTACACTGATCGGCGGATGCTGCGGTACTACTCCGGAATATATTCGTAAAACTGCAGAAATCCTCAACCTTTTATAAAAATTCTGTGCTTTATTTTATCCCTGTAATGTAATAAAAACAACTCCCGCGGAAACCTCACTCTGCGGGAGTTGTTTTTATGAATACCTCTACTTCACTTTAATGGCCTTTTTCGGACACATCTCCTGACAGCAGAAGCATCGGATACATTTTTTATAATCATAGACCGGCGGCTGATTTTTTCCGTTTTTAAAATCCACTGCTTTTCCCGGAACAGGACAGCTGTTTACACAGACACCGCAGCGGATACACAGGTCTTTTTCGATGTACGGCTTCTTCTGAAAAATATTCAGCGCCTTTGCCATTTTTTCCCAGATTCCATGACGTACCGGTCTTCTGTCCACATGGAAAGACGGATTGCCGTATCGCTTCACTGCTTCTTCCAGAGTAATTCTGCCATCTGGAGTGTACAGTTCCAGATCTTCCTCTCTCCACACACCAAGTCCCATTTTTTCACCATGATAATTCGTGGGCACCATCTGCGGTTTCAAATGCACCAGGGAACAGAATACGCTGTCCAGCGCCACCGGATCTGTGGACATCAGCATCATATTCATCGGAACAGGATCCCCGGAACCCGGTCCGTTTCCTTCCATTGCCATGATTCCGTCCATAATATAAAGACGCGGCTTCACATATTTATTCAGATCCACCAGCATTCGCGCAAAACTGTCTGCACTTGGATATCGGGTGTGTCCCATGGCTTTGTTCATGCCAAAGATAAATCCGTAACTGTTTTTTACCGCACCGGTGATTCGTTCCAGAGCATGCGTTTTCATTTTTGACAGAGAAATCACACAATCCGATTCCAGAAGTTCCCTGGGAATGATGAATTCTTTTGCCTGAATTCCTTCCGGATAATCCACATGTACCCCTTCTGTAAAATCAACGGCAGGAATTCCAAGCTTCTCAAGAGCCGTATCCATCCCTGTTCCACGGATTACTTTTACCGTATTTCCCGTTCCGCAGGAATCCGCAAGTATCACATTCTGATAGCCTTCTTCCCGCAAGATCCGTCCAAAAGCAGCTACTACCGCCGGATGCGTAATGACGGCTTTCTCCACTTCTGCTTTTTTCAGCAGATTCGGTTTCAGAAGAATTTTCTCTTCTTCAGATAACATTGTTTTCAGGCCGCCCAGAAGAGCCAGACCTTTTTTTAAGTTCTCATAAACAAGATCTTCCCTGTACGAATCACAGGGAAGAAGAATTACTTTACTCTTCATTGATTCACCTATTTGCGAAGATCCGTATTTCTGATCACCTTACGCACCGGAAGAATACATGCCGGAACAACAGACAGAGCATCCACACCCATTCGCAGGAAAGTTTCTGTCAGAGCAGTATCCGCTGCCAGCTCTCCGCAGATACACACCTTACAGTTCTCTTTATGCCCTTCCTCCACAACCATCTGAACCATTCGCATAATTGCCGGATGATGATCATTATATTTATTCCTCAAAAGAGGATTCTGGCGGTCCATCGCAAGAGTATACTGTGTCAGATCGTTGGTTCCAAGACTTAAAAAATCCACACGCTTCGCCAGTTCCCGGCTGATCATCACAGCAGCCGGAGTCTCGATCATGATTCCTGTCATAATCTCTTTAAAGGGAACTCCCTTTTGCTTCAGGCCCTCTTTTACCTCATCGATGATCTTTTCAATCTCATCCAGTTCCTCCTCAGAACTGAGCATGGGATACATGACAGCCAGATTTCCAAACGCACTGGCACGATAAATTGCGCGAAGCTGTGCCTTGAACATTTTTCTGCGGTCCAGACACAGACGGATTCCTCTGTTTCCCATAATCGGATTAATTTCATCCGGGATATCCATATAATCTGCTTTTTTATCTGCACCAAGATCTGCAGTCCGAATCACGACCAGCCTGTCTCCCATGGTTTCCGCAATTTTCTTGTAGGCAAGAAACAGTTCATTTTCCCTTGGGTAATTTTCCCTGCCAAGATACTGGAATTCACTTCTCAGAAGCCCGATTCCCTCTGCTCCGTAAAACAGCACATTATTCAGATCGTCCAGACTCCCTGTATTTGCATAAAGCTTCACCTGTCTGCCATCCAGGGTCTCATCTTTGGCCTCTCTCAGAGCCAGCAGTTCCTCCCGCTCCTTCAGATCCTCTTTCTGACGGATTTCATATTCTTTTTTCAGTTCTTCATCCGGATGCACATACAGTGTCCCTGTATATCCGTCTACAATTGCCTGCGCTCCATCCCAGTCTTCTCCCGGTTCAATGTCTACCAGTGCCGGGATTCCCATTGTTTTTGCCATAATGGCAGTATGGGAATCGCTGGAACCCTGGTATGTCACAATGGCAAGTAATTTCTCCTTGCCCATTTCCATCATCTCAGTAGGAAGAATGGATTCTGATGCCACGATCACAGGCTCATCACCAAGATCGATTTTCACTGAATCCCCGCCAAGCACCTCAATCAGGCGGTTGGAAATCTCCCGGATGTTATTGATGCGTTCCCGGATAAGCGGATCTTCCAGATTGCGAAATGTATTGGTAAGCTCATCTCTGGTCGTCATAACCGCATAAGACGCATTGACCTTCTCAGATACGATCATACTTTCCACTGCTCTCTGAAAACTTCCCGGATTCAGAAGCTTCGACTGGTTCAGAAACGTCCTCGCCTCCGCCTCCTGAATCCCCTGATACTGCTCATAAAGGGCCTCAAGCTGCTCCTTCACCCGGATCCGTGCAGAACTGAAGTCATCCAGTTCTTTTTTTACATTGCTGACCAGATACTGACGGATCTGATACTCTGCTCTCTGATAAATCAGCAGTCTGCCGATCGCAATTCCCGGAAAGGTAGCCGTCCCCTTGTAGATTTCCATCTCCTCATCCCCCTGTTACTTTACTCTTAATCGCAGGCAGCTCTGAATTCTGTCCAGTTTTTATTGTACTGTTCTTCTGCTTCCTGACTTACATTCTGCACAATTTCACCGCTGGAAACAGAATCCGGAACAACCAGCTTCGGATCCACCAGTTCATCTGCAGCTTTATTGGTGCAGTAATACCCCATATAATCAAAACACTGTGCGGCAATTTCCGGCTGCAGAATATAATCCACAAACTGATATGCGGCATCTTTATTCGGCGCATCACTGGCAATAAACATTCCCATAATTCCGAATCCAAGGCCTTCTTCCGGATATACTACCTGAAGATCAGGATTCTCTGCAAGTGCTGCCATCACCTGAGAAGTATAAAGAAATGCCACGCTTGCTTCACCGCTTAACAGTGCATTCTGTGTATTGTCATCCTGAATCAGGCGCACATTCGGTGCCAGCTCCAGAAGTTTCTCTCCTGTTTCTTTAATAGAATCCACATCTTCCTCATTCATGCTCTTGCCAAGGGTCAGATTGGTAATCCCATTGATCACACGATAATTTGCAGTCAGAGCAATGCTGTCTTCCAACTCCGGATTCCAGAGATCACTGTAGCCCTTGATCTCAATATCCACCATCTCCGGATCATAAACGATCAGCGGAATTCCCGCGCCATACGGCACAGTATATTCATCATCCGGATCATAAAACTGTCCCTGATAAAGCGGATTGATATTGTCATATCCGGTAAGTTTCTCTTTGTCCAGTTTTTCTGCAAGACCTTCCTGAACTACGGCCTCAATAATATAATCGTCTGCGATAATCACATCATAATCGCCGCCTTTTGCCATGGAAAGTTTTTCCAGCATCGTCTCGTCCGTATCAAAATTGGAATAAATCAGTTTAATCCCTGTTTCTTCCTGAAATCCGTCAAGAACCTCCTGCGGGAACATTCCTTCCCAGGTATACAGCACCATTTCCTGATCATCTGCCAGAACCGGCACTGTCATGGAAGAGGCTGCCAAAGCTGCACATAACACACCTGTTGCGATTTTTTTCATAATAGTATCCTCCATTCTAAATTCCCTATTGCCGCAAATACGGCAGATACGAATCTCATTAAAAGTATATCTCACTTCTTCTGTCTTGAAAAGAAAAAGTTCTTTTTTCCAGAATTTTTATAAGTTCTTTTTTCCGGAATTCTATTCCATTCTGTTTTTCTTTCCGATTCTGCGAACCAGAAAATACAGTACAAGCGCAATCAGAGTCACTCCCAGCATGATCGTACAGAGTGCATTGATTTCCGGGGTTACTCCTGTTTTCAGCTGCGTATATACTTTAATCGGCAGTGTAGAGACCTTTGGTCCGTTAATAAAAATACTGATGACCACATCGTCCATGGACATGGCAAAAGCCAGCAATGATCCGGAAAGCACCGCCGGCATGATCAGCGGCAGTGTAATATCCTGAAAAGCCCGGAACGGACTGGCTCCCAGATCCCGGGCAGCCTCCTCCAGTGCGGGGTCCATACCTGCCAGCCGCGCTTTTACCTCCATCAGAATATACGGAACACAAAATATCGTATGACCGATCAGAAGGGTCAGCATGCCAAAAGGCAGATTCAGCATATAGAAAAATGCCATAAGAACCATACCCAGAATAATTTCCGGTGTCATCAGAGGGAGAATCGAAATGTATTCCATCACACCCTTTGTTTTCCAGTGGATCCTGGAAAGCCCTACTGCTCCAAGCGTACCGATCACTGCAGAGATCAGACAGCTTAAGACACCAAGGATCAGACTGTTGCACAAAGCCTCCAGCATGGCACTATTATGGAACAGCTTTTCATACCACTGCGTGGAAAAACTGGTAAAACGCACCGGCAATTTTGATTCATTAAAAGAAAACACAACAACCACACCAATGGGAAGATACATCAAAAAGAAAATCAGCCCAAGATAAAAACCGGCAAACTTTGAATTTTTTTTCATTCTGTTTTCATTCATCCGATTCCCTCCACTTCCTTCACATGACTGATTCTGCGGTACATCACAATCATGATTGTCGTAAGCACCATCATAACTACTGCCATAGCGGCTGCAAAAGGCCAGTTTCCTGCTCTTGTCATCTGTTCCTGGATCAGACTTCCCACAAGAACGATTTTATTGCCTCCCAGAATATCCGCAATAAAGAACAGCCCCATAGACGGAATAAACGTCAGAATGATACCGGATAACAATCCCGGAACCGTCAGTTTGAAAGTCACCGTCCAGAAAGCCTTTGTTCGGGATGCCCCCAGATCTCTGGCTGCTTCAACCAGAGACCAGTCCATTTTCTCCGCACTGGAATATACAGACAGAATCATAAACGGCAGCAGCGCATATACCATGCCAAAAACAATGGCCGGATAACTGTAAAGAAAAGAAATCGGCTTCTCGATCAGTCCCAGAGACTGCAGAATATGATTCAGAATTCCTTTTTTCTGGAGAATAATAATCCATCCATACAAACGGATCAGGGAATTCACCCAGAAAGGAAGCATCAGAAACAGCATTGTTTTTTTTCTGCGGCTTTCCGGCATTCTCGCCATAAAATAACCAAATGGATACCCCACCAGACAGATAATCGCGGTACTGGTCACTGCCAGACGGAACGACTGCAGAAATGTATCCAGATATACCGGTTCCAGTATTTTCCGGTAATTATCCAGGGTAAAGATCCAGTTCACTCCGTGAACTTCATTTGCTTCCGCAAAGCTTAACGCAATCATATAGATCAAGGGTCCTGCCACAAAGATCAGCGTAAACACATACAGCGGAAGAATCATCCAGAGAGCACCGAATTTTCGCCTACGCATTTGGCACCTCCCCGGATGTCCCGGCATGATCCTTTAAAGAGGATTTCAATTTTTGATTGTTGTTTGTTTCCTCCGGACGATCTACCAGTACTGCATCCTCTGCTGAAAAATTCCAGCAGACCTTCTGTCCCACGCTGACATTTGCATCAATGCCATAACGACTTGCCACGACTTCTGTTCCATCAGAAAGTTCCAGTGTCACGCGCAGCTGCCCGCCTGCAAAGCTTTTTTCATGAACAACCGCTCCAAGTCCTACACTTCCCGTCTCGTCCAGGCGGATATTCTCACTTCTTACCGCAATCGTAACAGGTTCTCCGATGATCAGATTCTCCCCTCCGGTTTCTACCAGGGCGTCTCCGCCGCAAAGCTGCACCGTTGCTTTGGTTCCCTCTGTTTTTTTCACTGTTCCTTCCAGAATATTGGCATTTCCCACAAAAGAAGCCACATAACTGGTCTTCGGATGATTGTAGATCTCATCCGGAGTTCCCACCTGTTCAAATTTTCCATAATTCATCACAGCGATTCTGTCAGACATATTAATCGCCTCTTCCTGATCATGCGTGATATAAATAAAAGTAATTCCCAGTTTCTTCTGCAGACGTTTCAGTTCCACCTGCATCGCTCTTCGAAGCTGCAGATCCAGAGCACCGAGCGGTTCGTCCAGAAGCAGAACCTTCGGATTATTCACCAGAGCCCTTGCTATGGCCACCCTCTGACGCTGCCCGCCGGAAAGTTCTGACGGTCTGCGCTTCTCATATCCGGAAAGCTGTACAAGTTCCAGCATTTCCGATACCTTCTGACGAATTTCACTTTTGGGGACTTTCTTCAATTTCAGTCCATAACCAATATTGTCCTCCACATTCATGTGGGGAAACAGGGCATAATTCTGAAAAACCGTGTTGACATCCCTCTGCTCCGGTTCCAGTGCTGTGACATCCTTCCCCTCCAGAAATACCTGTCCCTCATCCGGTACTTCCAGACCTGCAATAATACGCAGAGTCGTTGTCTTTCCGCAGCCGGAAGCGCCCAGAAGCGTAATAAATTCTCCTTTTGCCACCGACAGACTGATTCCCTTCAATACACCCTTTTCTGCAACGAATCTTTTTTTTATATTTTTTAATTCCAAACAAATCTCTGTCATACTATGCTCCTATCCCTTTCAGGATTCTTTTCCGTCAATGTGACTGTATGAATGATGTTCCTGTACATAACGTACATAGCTTTCCCTGTCAAATACCGGATGGAAATCCTCTATAATCTTTTTTGCTTCTGATGCTCCGTTTTTCAGCAGCTTATAAGTGGTAAGCGCCAGAAGCATAGCCGGAAGAATATACGCCTTTTCCTCATCAACAATGCGAAAATCTGCTCCATGAAGCTTCCCTTCAAAACCGGAAAATGTAAAATTCAGTACGGGAAACAGATGGCTGAGATCCCCCACATCTGTACAGGCGTTATTGAAGTCCCCTTCCTGTACTTCCCTCCAGGAAAGATCCCCGGAAGTATTCTGATCGGACTTTTTCTGTATCCAGTTCTTCAGATCCTGCATGGCTTCCACCATAACCCTGTCTGCCTTCCGCGGAAGAATCGGCATATATCCCTGAAGGACTTCTCTTTCTACCGTTCCGCCAAAAGCGTACGCGGCGCCATCATAAGCACGGTCGACCATGTCCCGGATTTCCTCGATCCGTTTCAGAGAAGAGGCGCGTACCTTCGTCTCCACAACTGCTTCATCTGGAACGCTGTTCAGTACATCTCCGGCCTTTCGTATCACATTATGAAGCCGGGCATGATCTTCCTCGCGAAAAGTCTCCCGCATCAGTCCCATCATCTGGATTGCACTGGTGGTAATGCTCAGGGCATTGACTCCATTCCAGGGATCAATGGCTGCATGGGCTGCCTTTCCGCGAACTATCACTTTTTCTGCTGTGAAACCATTGCACGCAGGATTTCCCAGATAAAAATCTTCTTTTACCGGTACCATATGTACATGTGTCGTCATCACCAGATTCGTTCTGTCAAAAGCTCCAAGACGTATCAGTTCGCTTTTTCCAGAACCTGTAAAAACGATTCCTTCTTTTTTCAGTCGTTCTCTTTTTCCGGCATCTATGTATTCTTCCGCAGGCACGGAAAAAAAAGAAACGGACCCTGACAGTGAAGCCCTGACATCTTCATCGGCAAGTGCCAGTGAAGCACCGATCATAGCTGCAAGCTGCGCATGGTGTCCGCATGCATGTGCTGTTCCATTCTCCGGATCTGCTTTGGGATGTGTCCTGCAACCGATTGCATCCATTTCTCCGATAATGGTCACATTGGGTCCTTCCTTTTTTATCCAGTCTCCTCGAACCCCTGTGCGTGCAAGCCCGGATTGTACCTCATACCCAAGAGAACTCAAAAATTCTGCAGCTTTTTCCGCCGTTCTCATTTCTTCGAATCCCGGTTCTGGATGCTGTTCGATGTCTTTCGCAAAAGAAAGGATTTCTTCCCGGTGACGGTCTATGATATCAAGTATTCTTTGTTCTATTAAATCCATTTCAGGTTCACCTCTCATTACCATCCTTTATACTATCATAAACTCTCCTGAAATGCACGTTTTTTCTGCCAAATCTGCTGTTTTGACATATGATATTGTGTACCCAAAATAAGGAGTTTTCTCATGCCTGAAAAAATGAATTGCAGAGAGCAAAAACATGTCCATGAATTATCCGGAAGTACAAAAATCTTCCATGAATGCCACAGCTGTCATAATCACAGGTTCTGTACCGTATCCGATGAAGCAAAATATACTCCTGACAAATCCGATCATTTCCATGAAGTAAAATTCCGCACAGATTTTGATGATGAGCATTTTCATGAATTCTGCGGAAAAACATCCGGTGCCATTCCGGTAGGAAACGGAAAACATGTTCACTTTATCAAAGACTTCACGGAAGAGCAGGATCATCACAGACATGAATTTCAGGCTGCTACCCAGATTGACAGCCCGATTGATTTCAAATGCAGATAAACAGATGCGCCCCGGCTTTTGCCGGGGCATCAATCATTTGATTATGATTTTTCAGAACAAATAAAAAGAGCCACTCCCAAGTATGACTAAGGATTTTGGCTCTTTTATACAAAGCTGAAAATGAGACTCGAACTCACGACCCCTTCATTACGAGTGAAGTGCTCTACCGACTGAGCTATTTCAGCTTGTGTTCAACACAAATGATATTATACCGTATTTTCGCAAAAAAGCAAGTGATTTTTTTATTTTTAACAAAATATGCATTTTTACAGTTGCTATCCTGTGCTGCATGATAAATACAATGTGAATAAAACCTATTCTTCCTGCACATCCTATTTCCAAAAGGATCCTGTGGATCCTAAAACTATTATTTATTTTCTACTGGAGGTGGTCTCATGGCATCTTATATTGCACCGGAAGTCCGGGATAAATTTGAAACGCTTTCTGTTGATCTGAAAAACGTCATTCTTCAGCGCAATGTGCAAATCCATTCACTGGCGGATCTGATTCAGATACTGGAACAGATTGTGGCAGAAGCAGAAGCATAGCATGCAGAATTTTTCAGTGCCTCGATGAAAATGAAGTGGCGGTTCTCTCAGCAGACCTCATGACACTTGCTGATATGCTGATTGCTCTGACAGCCCGCCGCTCCGCATGCTCAGATGAATAACCTTGAATCTTAATAAATAAAAATAAAGGAATTTATTTGACAAACGCCCGCTCCTGCGATAAATTGGATATAGCAGTAACTGTTCGGCAATCATCCCACAAACGGACCGTTACAGATTATACTTGTTTCTAGGAGGAGTTTTACAATGGAAAACAGATTATATGATGTGACCGCCCTCGGCGAATTATTAATTGACTTTACGGAAAATGGAACCAGTTCTCAGGGCAATCCGCTGCTGGAAGCCAACCCCGGCGGTGCTCCATGTAATGTTCTTGCTATGCTGGAACGCCTTGGCAAAAAAACCGCTTTTATCGGCAAAGTCGGCAAAGACATGTTCGGTACCCAGTTAAAAAATGCTGTAGAAGAAGTCGGAATTGATACACGCAACCTGATTATGGATGAAGAAGTTCATACCACCCTCGCTTTTGTACATACTTATCCGGACGGAGACAGAGATTTTTCTTTCTATCGTAATCCGGGCGCAGACATGATGCTCAAAAAATCCGAAGTACAGGAAGACCTGATCCGCAATTCCCGTATTTTCCACTTCGGAACACTTTCTTCCACCCATGAGGGTGTCAGAGAAGCTACCCGTCACGCCATTGAAGTAGCCAAAGATGCCGGCTGTATTATTACTTTTGACCCGAATCTCCGCCCGCCTCTCTGGAAATCTCTGGATGACGCCAGAGCCGAAATCGAATATGGCATGACCAAATGTGATGTACTGAAAATTTCCGATAATGAAGTAGAATTCCTGTTCGGTACCACCGACTACGACGAAGGTGCAAAACTGATCCGTGAGAAATATAATATCCCGCTTGTTCTCATCACCATGGGAAAAGACGGCAGCCGCGCATACTACAAGAATCTCCGCGTAGAGGCAGCTCCGTTCCTTCAGGAAAACACCATTGAGACTACAGGTGCAGGAGACACTTTCTGTGCAAGTTCTTTGAATTACGTGCTGGAACATGGCCTTGATGATCTTACGGAAGAGAATCTTATGGAGCTTCTGACCTTTGCCAATGCTGCAGCATCTCTCATCACTACACGCAAGGGTGCACTCCGTGTAATGCCGTCCCGCCAGAACGTACTTGATTTCATCGCAGAAAGCGGACGCTGAGAAATACTGCATGGAGAGTCTTATCTCCAATATAAGAACTTTTTTCTGTTATAAAGTCAAGAGCAGATTCCCTGTAATCAGAGAGTCTGCTCTTTTCTTCAAGATATCAGGAGTAAAATTTCTTTTGTCCCTGCCGTTTCATTTCATCGTTGGCTCTTGCGTAGGTTCTAGAGCGTATTTTCTAACAAGGCATTAACACTATTCTTCGATTTCAATTTTTTCAAAGTTGGGAATCCAAGAACGCTTATGCTCTAGCTGATATTCCAAGATTTCAATCGCTCTTGATGGTTTCATGTATTTTAAATATTGATTCTCAAACATCCGGTAATCTATTCTGAGTGTAATTCCAGCGTAATATGCCTGCAAATCAAGATTTGCGCATATCGGTTGACCTGCAATATTTCCAACATTTTCATCAATAGATTTAAATAATGGAAATCTTGATACGTTGCTTAACAGACCGGCTCCATTATCGAATATAGGCGCTTCTCTATATATTTCTCTTTCACTGTCATATATAATTCCAAGATTATTGAAATGTCTGTCATAATTTAATGTTAATGCATCAAGAGAAAATATATTTGAGAGATAACTGGATACATCAAGACCAGTATTACTTAATATGAAATCTTTCACATATTGTATCCTATCTTCTATATCATTAAGCACCATGACTTCATCAATCATATGTCTTCCGGTATATATTTGGTGCAATCGCTCAAATGTTATGAATGCCTCATTTTCATTTAGAAAGCTTTCTGATACACAGCCTTTCTTTCCATTAATAAGACATTCTTCACATGAGACATAGTCACATACATTCGAACAGTCCAGCAAACACGATATAAGATATTCTGCTTCGCTCTCATATCCATTTAAATCTTGTTTGAACCACTTTCCATCCATATAATATTTGGCCTGAGTTCCTTCAGAGCTTCCGGCTGAATGATACATACATGATTTCGGCACTGACAGGCTCGTCTTTGAATAGAACTGTAAAGTCGTAAGTCATTGAACATTCCTCCAATCTTAGAGCGTGTTTGTATTATACCATTAATATGCGGTATTGTACACACAAGAAAAACCCTCCAGATTACCAGGAGGGTTTTTCAATGTTATCATTATATCTTCACAATCTCATTTACTTTTCCAGTTGGAAGCAAGATACATCACGCTGTAAACAGCATCTCCGATGCGCTTTCTTTTATGATATATTTTTGGCAGCCACCCGACATGACGGATTCTTTTCTTCCATTTTCCGGCAATTTTATTCCACTTCGGATTCCATTTCATCTTTCCTGCCGTTTTACCGGTTTTCGTTTTTTTCATCTGACTGAATCCTCCCCGGAATCACTTTTTATTTGATCACGCGAACTCTGGAAACACCCTCTACTGCAGCAAGCGCATCCAGTGCTCCTTTGGAAGCAGCACTTTCCAGATCAATCAAAGTATAAGCAAATTCTCCTTTACTCTTATTGGTCATATCCGCAATATTGATGTTCTCCTCACCCAGAATCTTGGTAAACTGGCTGATCATATTCGGAATATTTTTATGGGTAATGGAAATTCTTCCAACGGTCACACAGGTACCCATATCACAGTTCGGGAAGTTTACGGAATTCCTGATATTTCCGTTTTCCAGAAAATCACGGAGTTCCTTCACAGCCATTTCTGCACAGTTTTCCTCAGACTCTTCTGTAGATGCACCAAGATGAGGCGTCACCAGAATTCCCTCTCTTCCTGCTACCAGAGGATTTGCAAAGTCTGTCACGTATTTTTTCACCTTGCCGCTCTCAAGAGCTTCGATCAGGGCTTCTTCATCTACCAGAAGGTCACGGGCAAAGTTCAGAAGAACAACGCCGTCTTTCATCTTTGTGAAAGCCTCTTTGTTGATCATTTTCTTCGTGCTGTCCAGAAGCGGCACATGAATCGTAATATAATCACACTGGGTGTAGATTTCATCCAGAGTTTTGCTGTGCTTAATGGTACGGCTCAAATTCCATGCCGCATCAATGGAGATGTACGGATCATAGCCATACACTTCCATCCCCAGAAGAGAAGCAGAGTTCGCAACCATGGCGCCAATGGCACCAAGTCCGATAATACCCAGTTTCTTTCCGCTGATCTCGCATCCGGCGAACTGTTTTTTCTGTTTTTCCGCACGTTTGTCAATATCGGTCTTATCTTCCTGCTGGGCAACCCATTCAATACCTCCAACGATATCACGGGAAGCAAGGAGCATACCTGCAAGAACGAGTTCCTTTACACCATTGGCATTGGCTCCCGGTGTATTGAATACCACGATTCCCTGCTCTGCGCATTCTTTGATCGGAATGTTATTGACACCGGCTCCTGCACGGGCAATGGCTTTGACACTGGACGGAAGCTCCATATCATGCATTTTGGCACTTCTCACCAGAACAGCGTCTGCATCTTCCAGGCTTTCTGTTTTTTTATAATTATCACTGAAAAGATTTAATCCTTTATCTGCAATGGGATTGAGGCAATGATACTGAAACATTATGCATTCTCCTCCTCAAACTTTTTCATAAAAGCAACCAGGGCTTCTACGCCTTCCTTCGGCATAGCATTGTAAATACTTGCACGCATGCCGCCTACGGTACGATGTCCTTTCAGATTCACCAGACCTGCTGCGGTTGCTTCTTTTACAAATTTGGCATCCATATCCTTATCACCTGTCACAAACGGAACATTCATAAGAGAGCGGTCTTCTGCCACAACCGTTCCATGGAACATTTTGCTCTGGTCAAGATAATCATACAAAATTTTTGCCTTTTCTTCGTTTCTTTTCTTCATCTCTTCCAGACCGCCCATTGCCTTCAGCCATTTGAATACTTTGCCGCAGACATAAATGCAATATGCATTCGGAGTGTTGTAAAGAGAACCTGCATCTGCATGGGTCTTGTAAGTCAGCATAGTAGGAGTTCCCGGAAGGACATCTTCTGTGATCAGATCTTCACGGATGATCACAATGACCATACCTGCAGGTCCGATATTCTTCTGCACACCACCGTAGATTATACCGTATTTGCTTACATCTACCGGTTCAGAAAGGAAGCAGGAAGAAACATCTGCCACCAGTGTTTTTCCTTTTGTATTTGGAAGTGTTTTATATTTGGTTCCGTAAATCGTATTGTTTTCGCAGATATAAACATAATCCGCATCCGGGCTGATCGGAAGATCGCTGCAGTCCGGAATATAGGAAAAAGTCTTATCCTCGGAAGAAGCGATTTTGTTGGCCTTGCCGTACTTCTGCGCTTCCTGGTAAGCTTTCTTTGCCCACTGTCCGGTAACGATATAGTCTGCCACTTTGTTTTTCATAAGGTTCATCGGAATCATGGCAAACTGCTGGGAGGCACCTCCCTGAAGGAACAGAACCTTGTAATTATCCGGAATGTTCATCAGCTCACGAAGATCTTTCTCAGCTTCATCAATGATTGACTGAAAAGCAGCACTTCTGTGGCTCATTTCCATAACGGACATCCCTGTTCCCTGGTAGTCCAGCATCTCATCTGCAACTTCTTTTAATACCTCTTCCGGCAAAACAGCCGGTCCTGCGGAAAAATTATATACTCTGCTCATCTTTCTTCATATCCTCCTCGTCGAATACATCGTCAATATTAGCCCCTGCCGGAACCATTGGGAATACACTGAGATCCTGGTCGATCCAGCAATCCAGAACCACCGGTCCGTCAGACGCAAGAGCCTCTTTCAATGCAGGCTCTACATCTTCCATTTTTGTCACACGAATGGCTTTTGCACCCATACCTTCTGAAATCTTCACAAAATCCACTGCGTCGTTCAGAATCGTATGAGAATATCTCTTTTCATAAAACAGTGTCTGCCACTGGCGTACCATACCGAGCACATGATTGTTCAGTACAATCTGGATCAGCGGTCTGCCGCATCGAACTGCTGTTGCAATTTCATTCATATTCATACGGAAGCATCCGTCACCTGCAATATTTACAACCGTTTTATCCGGTCTTCCCATCTTGGCACCGATAGCAGCACCCAGACCATAGCCCATCGTTCCAAGGCCGCCGGAGGTCAGGAATGTATGAGGCTCCTTATATTTATAATACTGTGCTGCCCACATCTGGTGCTGTCCTACATCTGTCGTAATGATTGCATCACCTTTTGTCAGTTCGTACAGTTTCTCAATGATATACGGTCCTGTCAGCTGTGTATGATCATATTTCAGCGGGTATTTTTCTTTCATCTGCTGAATCTGAGAAACCCACTCGGTATGTTTTTTCTCCGGAACATCTGCCAGAATTTTCTTCAGGACTTCCTTGACGTCGCCGACAATAGAAGCGTCAACCACTACGTTTTTATTGATTTCGGCAGCATCGATATCGATCTGAAGAATTTTCGCATTTTTAGCAAAGCTCTTGGCATTTCCGGTTACACGGTCGCTGAAACGGGAACCCAGCACGATCAGAAGGTCACACTGGCTGACACCCAGATTGGAAGTTTTGGTTCCATGCATTCCAAGCATACCGGTATACAGAGGATCCTCTCCGCTGAATGCGCCCTTGCCCATCAGACTGTCACAAACCGGGGCATCAATTCTGTGCGCCAGTTCTGCAATTTCCTCGGAAGCATCCGAAATAACAGCACCTCCGCCTACAAAAATAAACGGTTTCCGTGCACTGCAGATCATCTGTACTGCTGTATCTATATCAGATTTATGAACCTCACTGATTTCCCTGTGGATCGTTGCCGGACGGCGGGGCGTATATTCACATTTCGCTCCTGTCACATCCTTGGTCACATCCACCAGTACCGGTCCCGGACGTCCGCTTTTTGCAATGCAGAATGCCTTGCGCATGGTATCTGCAAGCTGGTTGATATCCTTTACAATATAACTGTGCTTAGTGATCGGCATAACGATTCCGGCAATATCCACTTCCTGGAAAGAATCCTTACCAAGAAGAGCCTTGCCAACGTTCGCTGTAATCGCCACCATCGGAACAGAATCCATATATGCGGTTGCAATTCCGGTTACCAGATTTGTGGCACCAGGTCCGGAAGTTGCCATGCAGACACCTACTTTTCCTGTTGCACGGGCATATCCGTCTGCCGCATGGGAAGCACCCTGTTCATGGGATGTCAGTACATGCGTGATTTCATCTTTGTATTCATAAAGTGCATCATAAACGTTCAGAATCGCTCCGCCCGGATATCCGAAAACAGTATCAACACCCTGTTCTTTAAGACATTCTACGATGATTTCTGCACCTGTCAGCTGCATTTTATTACCTCCTTATTTCGCCTTTGGTATTTCCAGAATAGCACCTCTGTTGCCGGAAGTTACCATTGCTGCATATCTTGCAAGATAACCGGTAGTAACCTTTGGCTCACGCGGCTGCCATTTATCCTTTCTTACCTTCATTTCTTCATCGGAAACTTTGATTTCCAGTTTCATCTCCGGAATATTGATGCTGATGATATCGCCCTCTTCCACCAGTGCAATCGGACCGCCTACTGCTGCTTCCGGAGAAACATGTCCGATGGAGGCACCTCTGGAGGCACCGCTGAAACGTCCGTCTGTGATCAGAGCCACAGAGGAACCAAGTCCCATACCTGCGATTGCAGAAGTCGGATTCAGCATTTCTCTCATACCAGGACCGCCTTTCGGTCCCTCGTAACGGATCACTACCACATCACCCGCTACGATCTTACCGCTCTTGATTGCTTCGATCGCATCCTCTTCACAGTCAAATACACGGGCCGGGCCTTCGTGCACCATCATTTCCGGAACCACTGCGGAACGTTTTACAACGCCGCCGTCTGGAGCAAGATTTCCTTTCAGTACGGCAAGTCCGCCGGTTTTGCTGTATGGATTGTCAAGAGGACGGATGACTTCCGGATCCAGGTTCGCGCAGTTTTTGATATTTTCGCCCATGGTTTTTCCGGTTACTGTCATACAGTCTGTATGAAGAAGTCCTGCCTCTGCCAGTTCATTCATCACTGCATATACACCGCCGGCTGCATTCAGGTCTTCCATGTAGGTCGGGCCTGCCGGTGCCAGATGGCAGAGATTCGGAGTCTTTTCACTGATCTCATTTGCAAAGCTGATATCAAAATCCATACCGATCTCATGAGCGATTGCCGGAAGATGAAGCATACTGTTGGTAGAGCATCCAAGTGCCATATCAACTGTCAGTGCATTCAGGATCGCGTCTTTTGTCATGATATCTCTCGGACGGATGTTCTGACGATAAAGTTCCATTACCTGCATTCCTGCATGTTTGGCAAGACGGATTCTCTCGGAATAAACTGCCGGGATGGTTCCGTTGCCGCGAAGACCCATGCCCAGGGCTTCTGTCAGACAGTTCATGCTGTTCGCGGTATACATACCGGAACAGGAGCCGCAGGTAGGACAGGTTTTGTTTTCCCATTCGGTCAGCTTCTCTTCATCAATAGTTCCCGCCGCATAAGCGCCGACTGCCTCAAACATACTGGAAAGACTTGTCTTGTGACCGTCAATGTGTCCGGCCATCATCGGGCCGCCACTGACAAATACGGTAGGTACGTTAATTCTGGCTGCAGTCATCAGAAGTCCCGGAACATTCTTGTCACAGTTCGGCACCATAACCAGTGCATCAAACTGATGTGCAAGAGCCATAGACTCTGTGGAATCTGCGATCAGATCACGGGTTACCAGAGAATATTTCATACCGATATGTCCCATGGCAATACCGTCGCAGACAGCAATTGCCGGGAAGACAACAGGGGTTCCACCTGCCATGGCAACACCCTGTTTTACTGCATTTACGATTTTATCAAGGTTCATGTGTCCCGGTACGATCTCATTGTAAGAACTTACAATACCTACCAGAGGACGTTCCATTTCTTCTTTTGTCATTCCAAGAGCATTAAACAGGGACCTGTGCGGTGCCTGCTGTGAGCCTTTTTTTACTGCATCACTTCTCATATTTCCACTCCTTTTATAATTATGCTGTCTGCATCTGCAGATATTTTCTCAAAATACCATAAAACGAAAGATCAGATTGCTGCTGCGATTAGATCGCCCATTTCTTTTGTTCCCACGAGAGTACAGCCTTCTGACATAATGTCACCGGTACGATATCCGTCTGTCAGAACTTTCTGAACAGCAGCTTCCACTGCATCGGCTTCCGCATCAAGATCCAGAGAATAACGGAGCATCATGGCTGCGGAAAGGATGGTTGCGATCGGGTTTGCCTTGTTCTGTCCTGCAATATCCGGTGCAGAACCGTGGCTCGGCTCATAAAGACCGAATTTCGTCTCATTAAGACTTGCGGAGGAAAGCATTCCGATGGAACCGGTTACCATGCTTGCCTCATCAGAAAGAATATCACCAAACATATTCTCTGTCAGAATGACATCAAACTGTTTCGGATCACGGACAAGCTGCATTGCGCAGTTATCCACCAGCATATGCTCCAGAGTCACTTCCGGATAATCTGCCGCAACTTCCTCTACTACTTTTCTCCAGAGACGGGAAGAATCCAGAACATTGGCTTTGTCAACACTGGTCACTTTTTTTGAACGCTTCATAGCGATCTCAAAAGCTTTGACTGCAATACGCCGGATTTCATTTTCATTATAAGAAAGGGTATCAATGGCTTTTTTTACCCCGTTCTCTTCTACGGTTCTGCGCTCTCCGAAATAAAGACCGCCGGTAAGCTCACGGACAATGATCATGTCAAATCCATCGCCGATAATATCCTCGCGCAGCGGGCAGGCTGCTTTTAATTCATTATATAAATATGCGGGACGGAGATTCGCAAAAAGATTCAGGGCTTTACGGATAGCCAGAAGACCTGCTTCCGGTCTCTTAGACGGTTCCAGCTGATACCACGGGGATGTCTTCGCATCTCCGCCGATGGAGCCCATCAGAACTGCATCAGATGCCTTCGCCTGTGCAATCGCTTCTTCTGTCAGCGGAACACCATGTACGTCAATGGAGGCGCCTCCCAGAAGAACTTCTGAATATGTAAATGTATGGTGATATTTTTCGCAAACCTGATCCAGAACTTTTTTAGCTTCTCTTACAATTTCCGGTCCGATTCCATCACCGGGAATCAATGCAATCTTACATTCCATAACAATTTCCTCTCCTTCTATGGCGTTTCACGTGTCAGACCTTCTGCTTACATACCGCCTGTAACCGTTCCGCCAGAGTATTGTTATTATAATAACGCACTTTTTCCATGATTTCAACCTATTAAAGTGAAAAAATATCCAGATTGGAACAAATCCTGACCAAAACTCTGCAAAATCTCCACAATTCTCTGGTCTGTACAGGAATTTTACATATAAAAAAGTAAGTACCACGTCAGCAGTACTTACTTCTTTCTCCATCACTTCGGGCAGAAAATCATGCAGATGCCTGCTCAGATTTCTCTACTTCTGCGATAGCCTGTTTTCTCATTGGGATACGGCAGTTCTTATTATTGCCGAATTCAACAATGACATCTTCCTCTGTCATGTCGATTACCACACCATAGAAACCACCGGTAGTCATAATGCTGTCGCCTACTTCCATGCTGTTCAGCATTGCCTGAAGTCTCTTCTGTTCTTTCTTCTGAGGACGGATCGTCAAAAAGTACATCATACCAAAAATCAAAACCATCCAGATAATCATCATTCCCAGACTTGCTCCGCTCTGTGCGTCCATGTTATTTCCTCCTGTTTCAGTCATTCTTGTTCCGAATTTCAGGAACACTATAGGATATCATACACAAAAAAGTTTGATACTTCAAGTAGTTTTCACATTTTTTCAGGAATATTTCCCTGTTCAAAACCTTCCAGGCGCATTTTTTTATATTCTGCAAAATTACCGGCATCCAGTGCATCTCTGATTTCTTCCATCATATGATTATAAAAATACAGATTATGAAGCACGCAGAGACGCATGCCCAGCATCTCCTTCGCTTTCAGAAGGTGACGGATATAGGCTCTGCTGTAGTGACGGCATGCCGGACACTGACATCCCTCCTCAATCGGCCGGGAATCCAGCTCATACCGGGCATTAAACAGATTCAGTTTCCCCTGGTTGGTGTACACATGCCCGTGGCGTCCGTTTCTGCTGGGATATACACAGTCAAAGAAATCCACACCGCGCTCCACTCCTTCCAGAATATTGGCCGGTGTTCCCACTCCCATGAGATATGTCGGCTTATCCTGCGGAAGATATGGCACCACTTCATCCAGTATACGGTACATTTCTTCATGCGTCTCGCCAACAGCAAGTCCTCCGACGGCATAACCGTCCAGATTCATTTCCGCAATCTGCTGTGCATGCGCAATACGGATATCTTCATAAACACCTCCCTGGTTGATACCAAAAAGAAGCTGTTCTTTGTTGATCGTATCCGGAAGACTGTTCAGCCTTGCCATCTCTTCCTTACAACGGGCCAGCCATCTGGTGGTCCGCTCAACAGACTTCTGTACATAATCCCGGTCTGCCACACTGCTGGGGCACTCGTCAAAAGCCATGGCAATGGTAGACGCAAGATTGGACTGAATCTGCATGCTTTCCTCCGGTCCCATAAAAATCTTATGTCCGTCAATATGAGAACGGAAATAAACACCTTCTTCTTTAATCTTGCGCAGACCGGAAAGGGAAAATACCTGGAATCCGCCGGAATCCGTCAGGATCGGTTTGTCCCACACCATAAATTTATGAAGTCCGCCAAGCTGCTTGACAACCTGATCTCCTGGGCGCACATGAAGGTGATACGTATTGGAAAGCTCCACCTGTGTGCCGATTTCCTGAAGGTCTGTAGTGGAAACCGCGCCTTTGATCGCTGCAATCGTTCCAACATTCATAAAAACAGGGGTCTGTATTGTTCCGTGTACGGTATGGAATTCTGCACGTTTCGCCCTGCCTTCTGTTTTTATCAGTTTATATTCTGCCATTTCTGCTCCTCTTCTTTTTATTTGATCATGTATCAGTATATCTTGATTTATCCTAAATTTCAACCGTCAGTGAGAAGAATCCTTGTGGAACTTTAACATTGTCATTTTGAAAACTTTGTCGTATAATGTTACGGAATATTTTTAAAACTGCATTATAATAAGAAATTTTTGTATATATGTGACGTGTAATTAGATGAGGAGGCAATACTGATTTATATGAGTACATTTACATTGGGAATTGATATCGGATCCACAACCGTCAAGATCGCGATTCTGGATGAACAGGAGCATCTGCTGTTTGCGGATTACGAACGACACTTTGCCAATATTCAGGAGACCCTTGCAGATCTGCTGGAGAAGGCTTACGCCGAACTTGGCGAACTTTCTTTAAGCCCGGTGATCACCGGTTCCGGCGGACTGACTCTTGCAACGCATCTGGAAGTACCTTTTGTACAGGAAGTGATCGCTGTTTCCACTTCTCTCCAGAAAATGGCTCCACAGACAGATGTAGCCATTGAGCTTGGCGGAGAAGATGCAAAGATCATTTACTTTGAGGGCGGCAATATCGAGCAGCGAATGAACGGCATCTGCGCCGGCGGTACCGGTTCTTTTATTGACCAGATGGCATCCCTGCTTCAGACAGATGCTTCCGGCCTGAATGAATATGCAAAAGATTACAAAGCCCTTTATCCAATTGCAGCACGCTGCGGAGTTTTTGCAAAAACAGACATCCAGCCGCTGATCAATGAGGGCGCCACCAAAGAAGACCTGTCTGCTTCTATTTTTCAGGCAGTGGTAAACCAGACCATTTCCGGACTGGCATGCGGCAAGCCCATCCGCGGGCATGTAGCATTCCTTGGCGGACCTCTTCACTTTCTGTCAGAACTGAAAAAGGCTTTTATCCGTACTCTGAAACTGGATGAGGAACACACCATTGTTCCGGAAAACTCTCACCTGTTCGCAGCCATCGGTTCTGCCCTGAACTCCAAAAAAGAAACGGTTGTTTCTCTGACAGATCTGAAAGACCGCCTTCGTAATTCCATCAAGCTGGAATTCGAAGTTGCCCGTATGGAACCGCTGTTCGCCACAGACGAAGATTACCAGGCTTTCCGTACCCGTCAGGACAGCTATAAAATTGCCACTGGTGACCTTGCCTCTTACAGAGGAAACTGCTATCTCGGCATTGATGCAGGTTCCACCACTACCAAAACGGCTCTTGTCGGAGAAGATGGAAGCCTTCTCTACTCCTTTTACAGCAATAACAACGGAAGTCCGTTAAAAACCGCGATCCGTTCTATCCAGGAAATTTATTCTCTGCTCCCGGAGGATGCGCATATTGCCTACTCCTGCTCCACCGGCTACGGCGAAGCACTGATCAAAGCCGCTTTGCTTCTGGATGAAGGAGAAGTCGAAACCGTGTCCCACTATTATGCAGCCGCATTCTTTGACCCGGAAGTCGACTGTATCCTGGATATCGGCGGTCAGGATATGAAATGCATCAAGATCAAAAATCAGACGGTTGACAGCGTACAGCTGAATGAAGCCTGCTCCTCCGGCTGCGGCTCCTTTATCGAAACATTTGCCAAGTCTCTGAATTACAGTGTACAGGATTTCGCAAAAGCGGCTCTTTTTGCCCAGCATCCCATTGACCTCGGAACAAGATGTACAGTATTTATGAACTCCAAGGTAAAACAGGCCCAGAAAGAAGGTGCGGAAGTTTCCGATATCTCCGCCGGACTCGCCTATTCCGTCATCAAGAATGCACTTTATAAGGTAATCAAAGTATCCGATGCCACGGAGCTTGGCAAACATATTGTGGTACAGGGCGGTACTTTTTATAATGACGCAGTTCTTCGAAGCTTTGAACGAATCGCCAACTGTGAGGCCATCCGTCCGGATATCGCCGGCATCATGGGTGCTTTCGGCGCTGCACTGATTGCAAGAGAACGGTATGAAAAGGGCAAAGAGACAACCATGCTCTCCATTGACAAGATCAATGAACTGAAATATACCACATCCATGGCCAACTGCCGCGGATGTACCAACAACTGCCGTCTTACCATTAACAAATTCACAGGCGGACGCCAGTTTATCAGCGGCAACCGCTGTGAACGCGGAATCGGCAAAGAAAAAAACAAAGACCATGTTCCGAATCTTTATGAATATAAATATAAACGGCTGTTTTCCTATCAGCCGCTGACTGCAGATCAGGCCAAAAGAGGCCGAGTGGGCATTCCCCGTGTCCTGAATATGTTTGAAAATTATCCTTTCTGGTTCACCTTTTTCACAGAGCTGAAATATGAAGTGGTACTTTCTCCTACTTCCACCAGAAAGATTTATGAACTCGGTATCGAATCCATTCCAAGTGAATCCGAATGTTATCCGGCAAAGCTTGCCCACGGACATATCAGCTGGCTGTTAAAGAACGGGGTGAAATTCATTTTCTATCCATGTGTTCCATACGAAAGAAATGAATTTCCTGATGCAGTCAACCATTATAACTGCCCGATTGTTACTTCCTATGCGGAAAATATCAAAAACAATGTGGACGAGCTTCATGATCCGTCCATCGACTTCCGCAATCCGTTCCTGGCATTTACTTCCGAGGCAATTCTGACCGACCGTCTGGTACAGGTATTCCCGGAACTTCCTGCAGATGAAGTAAAGGCTGCCGCTCACAAGGCCTGGGCAGAACTGGAACAGGTACATAAAGATGTCCAGAAAAAAGGTGAAGAAACTCTTGCCTGCCTGAAAGAGACCGGACGCAGAGGTATCGTGCTCGCCGGACGTCCTTACCATATTGATCCGGAAATTCATCATGGAATTCCAGATCTTATCAACAGCTATGGGATTGCCGTACTGACAGAGGATTCCGTTTCCCATCTTGCGCAGATTGAACGTCCGATCCGTGTCAATGACCAGTGGATGTATCACTCCCGCCTGTATGCAGCCGCAAACTTTGTGAAGACCAGGGATGATCTGGATCTGATCCAGCTGAATTCCTTCGGATGCGGTCTGGATGCGGTTACCACTGACGAAGTTTTTGAGATTCTTGACGGCAGCGGAAAAATCTATACCTGTCTGAAGATCGATGAAGTCAACAACCTTGGAGCTGCTCGTATTCGTGTCCGCTCCCTTCTGGCTGCCATCCGTGCCAAGGAAGCTCAGAACAGACCACGGGAAATCAAACCGGCTTCTATTGAAAAAGTATCATTTACCAAAGAAATGCGGAAGAGTTATACGATCCTCTGCCCGCAGATGTCACCATTCCACTTTACGATTATTCAGGCAGCACTCAATACCTGCGGTTATCATCTGGAAGTCCTTCCAAACGATAACAAGCACGCCGTAGATGTGGGGCTGAAATATGTCAACAATGATGCCTGCTATCCTTCCCTGATCGTTGTCGGTCAGATTATGGATGCGCTTTTGTCCGGCAAATACGACCTGAACAAAACAGCTGTCATCATGTCCCAGACAGGGGGCGGTTGCCGTGCTTCCAACTATATTGCCTTTATCCGCCGTGCCCTTAAAAAGGCCGGCATGGAACAGGTTCCGGTTATTTCCGCCAACTTAAGCGGTCTTGAGAGCAATCCGGGATTCAAGATCACTCTACCGCTGGCAAAACGTATGGTGTACGGTGCCGTATTCGGCGATATCCTGATGAAATGCGTTTACCGTATGCGTCCTTATGAGGTAGAAAAAGGAATCGTCAACCGTAAGCACAAGATCTGGGAGCAGCGCGTCATTGCCTTTCTTCAGGGAGGCAGTGTCAGCCACAGCCAGTTTAAGAAGCTCTGCAGGGAGATGGTCCATGATTTTGATACCATTCCCATCACGGACGAGAAAAAGCCAAGAGTCGGTATCGTAGGTGAGATTCTTGTAAAATTCCTGCCTGCAGCCAATAATCATCTGGCTGAGCTTCTGGAAGCAGAAGGTGCCGAAGCTGTCTGCCCGGACCTGATTGACTTCTTCAACTACTGCTTCTACAACCAGAATTTCAAATCTGAATACCTGGGATTCAAGAAGTCAAAAGCGACTATGGGTAATCTGGGCATAAAGGGAATTGAATGGATCCGCAAAACCGCAAACGATGCCTTTTCCGAGAGCCGTCACTTTACTCCTTCCGCAGATATCCGTGATCTGGCAGAAATGGCATCTCCAATCGTATCTCCAGGCAACCAGACAGGAGAAGGATGGTTCCTTACCGGCGAGATGATGGAACTGATCCACGGCGGTGTACCGAATATCGTATGTATCCAGCCGTTTGCCTGCCTGCCCAACCACATTGTAGGCAAAGGCGTTATTAAAGAAATCCGCAGGACGCATCCCCAGGCAAATATCGTTGCCATCGACTATGATCCGGGTGCCAGCGAAGTAAATCAGCTGAACCGTATCAAACTGATGCTGTCCACGGCAGTAAAGAATCTGAATAAGAATCCGTGATTACTATCATATAAAATAAGACGCTGAACTGTGTTGAATCTATTCACAGTTCAGCATCTTATTTTTGTATTATTTTTGTAATTAAAACGAAAATGTCTGTTTACGCAGACAGACTTTTACAGTGATTCATTACTCCGGATCTCGTGACCGGTACATCCTTCCTGCCACCCGAGCCAGATAACGTCCTCCCGGAAGTGCGGATAATTCTTCTTCTTTCGGTCTGCTGACAAGAAGATAAACTACAAAATATACCGCCACTGCAAAAATTACCGATACTCCCAGACAGATAATATTGATATGAATCAATGCATACAGTCCATAATATACCCCTCCTGCAACCAGCCCCATGGGAATGGATGCCACAAGCGGATACAGATAAGCACTCTTCCACGGATTACGATGTCCCATATATTTTCTCATGGCACGATCATTGAGAAGCACCATCACCACTGCATACACGATCATAGCAATCACTACACCATAAATACCAAGATCTGTAAAGAACATCAGAAGTGCCATTACAACCACGTCCACTACCAGTGCAATGGCTGCATGGATCATGGGAATATTCGGTTTCCCGATTCCCTGAAGTACTCCGTTTGAAATATTGGAATTCCCATTCAGAATAATCGTAATCGCACCAAGAATCAGAAGCTGTCCTGCCACACCATTCGTTTTTGGAAAAATCAGGCGGGTGATCGGACCGGAAAGGACTGCAAGTCCAACTGCTGCCGGAATAGAGATCAGCATGCTGATCCAGGTTGCTCTGTCCGTCTTGGCATTTGCTGCTTCAAGATCACCTGTCGCATAATGCGCAGAAACCTCAGGAATCATGGAAGTAGGCGCCGTGCTGGCCAGAGTCAGAGGTATATTGATCAGTGTCATAAAAAATCCGTATTCCGCATACAGAACCTGCAGCATATCCTCTTCTTTACCGCGCATTCCCATAATTCCCATATACATATAACTGTTTACGGTTCCATTCACATTATAGATAAACGTACTCAAAATAATAGGAAACACGATCAGCATGATGCTTTTCATCAGTACAGAATAGCTCTCGTTGATCGAACGTCTGTCATGTTCCATTTTTCTGCGGATGATCTTATAATTCAGCTTATAAACCAGCAGCATGAACAACAGTGCAGACAATACGCCCGCACCCGTTCCGAGAGTGGCTCCGGCAGCGCTCCATCTCTGTACCACATCTTCACCCTGTCCGCTGAAATGCCTGACCATAAAACCGGACATTCCAAGCGCAACAATCGCAACAAAAATCTGTTCGATGATCTGTGAAATGGATGTAGGAAGCATATTTCTGTATGCCTGAAAATACCCCCGGAATACTCCGAGAATACCCGAGAGAAAAATCGTAGGAGCAAGCATCTGCAGTGCCAGACGTGCATTCGCCATATTATCCGGCACCAGTATGGATACACCGAATACACAGAACAATGCGACCGCTCCTCCGGCGATCACCGCATATAAAAGAGCACATCGAAATACTTTCTGTGCATCCCTGTATCTTTTAAACGCAATCTTCTCAGCCATTATTTTTGAAACAGCCTGAGGTATACTGAAAGTCGCGATCATCAGCAGAATAAAATAGATATTCTGTGCAAACTGAAAAAGTGCAAAACTCTGGGAACCAAGAGTCGTGGACAACGGACTTTTATACAGCATGCCGATGATCTTGGAGACCAGTGCTGCAATCATCAGAAAAGTTGCATTTTTTTCGAGTGTATTATTATTTTTATTTCCCATTTCTCACGGTTCCTTTATATATTCTCAATCTGCCAGTCAATGGGAGTAAGTCCATTGGCTTCCAGAAATTCATTTGTCCTGCTGAAGTGCCGGCATCCGAAAAATCCGCGGTATGCGGACAGCGGGCTTGGATGGGGCGCCTCCAGAATAAGATGCTTCGGATTATGCAGCATGGATTTTTTCATCTGGGCAGGTCTGCCCCAGAGCAGGAATACAATGGGACGATCCTGATCATCAAGCACCCGGATGGCAGCATCGGTAAACTGTTCCCAGCCGATTCCCCTGTGGGAGTTTGCCTGGTGGGCACGTACTGTCAGTACAGTGTTCAAAAGCAGCACACCCTGGCGGGCCCATTTTTCCAGATAACCGTTATTGGGAATATAGCATCCCAGATCATCATGAAGCTCCTGATAAATATTCACCAGAGACGGCGGAATTTCCACATCTCTCTTAACAGAAAAGCACAGTCCGTGTGCCTGTCCGTCATTATGGTAGGGATCCTGCCCGAGAATGACGACTTTCACCTCACTCAGTGGTGTAAAATGAAATGCATTGAACATCTCATCCGCAGGAGGAAAAATCTTTCTGGTCCTGTATTCTTCATTAATGGTTTTGTATAATTTCGCATAATATGGCTGATGAAATTCCGGCTTTAATGCCTCCAGCCATTCTCCTGACAAAGGAGCCATGTTTTTCACCTCATATTCTCTTTTGCTGACATACGACGCACAGAAATTCCCCGGTCTGCAAGATAATCTTTCACCTGGCAGATCTCAAGTTCTTTATAATGGAACAGAGAAGCCGCCAGCGCTGCATCTGCGCCTCCTTCACTCAGGGCATCATAAAAATGTTCCAGAGTTCCCGCACCGCCGGAAGCAATTACTGGAATAGATACCGCATCCGCAACTGCACGGGTCAGTTCCAGGTCGTATCCTGCCTTTGTGCCGTCGCAGTCCATACTGGTAAGGAGGATTTCTCCGGCTCCGAGAGCTTCGGCTTTTTTTGCCCATTCAACGGCATCTATGCCTGTATCCAGACGTCCGCCGTGTTTATAGATATTCCAGCCGCCATCCTCACGCCTCTTGGCATCAATGGCAACCACAACACACTGGCTGCCGAATTTATCTGCAGCTTCCCGGATCAGTTCCGGACGGTCGATTGCAGCGGAATTCACTGAAATCTTATCCGCGCCTTCCCGAAGAAGACGTTTAAAATCTTCTACTGTACGAATGCCGCCGCCAACAGTAAAGGGAATAAAAACATTGGCAGCCACGGCACGCACCATCTCCACTACCGTATCCCTCGCTTCACAGGAAGCAGTAATATCCAGAAAAACAAGTTCATCGGCACCCGCCGCATCGTATGCTCTGGCTATCTCCACCGGATCACCGGCATCTTTGAGATCTACAAAATTGACACCTTTCACGACACGTCCTTTATTCACATCCAGGCAGGGTATGATCCTTTTTGTAAACATATCAGAAGTCCCCCTTTCCCAGATTTGCAAAATTCTCCAGAATCTTCAGGCCGTAACGGCTGCTTTTCTCCGGATGGAACTGGCATGCGAATACATTGTCCTTCTCCACAGAAGCATGGATGCAGGTGCTGTATTCTGTAACCGCCTTCACAATCTCAGGCTCTTCTGCCTCAAGATAATAGGAATGTACAAAATAAACATACGTCTGCTCCGGGATTCCCTGAAACAGTCTTCCATTATTCTGAAGATGCAGGGAATTCCATCCCATATGAGGGATCTTAAGTCCCGGACATGGCGGTATTTTAACAATTCTGCCTTTCAGGATACTAAGACCTTCCACACCCGGACTTTCCTCACTGCTCTCAAACAGAAGCTGAAGTCCAAGGCAGATCCCGAGAAACGGAGTCCTGTTCTCTACGATCCTGTTGATCACCGGCACAAGTCCATAGTTATGGAGATTATTCATCGCAGCACCAAAGCTTCCCACTCCCGGAAGGATAACTTTATCTGCTCTAAGCAGTACTTCCGGATCACGGGAAACGACTGCCTGCTCACCCAGATACTGCAGTGCTTTTTCCACACTTTTAATATTGCCTGCATCATAATCAATAATTCCTATCATATGTTCACATCCTGTCACTTATTTTATCTGTCAAATTTCAATATTTGCTGTTCCAAGTATAACGCAAAAACAGGCGGTTGCAAAGTAATTTCTTCGCTTCTGCCTGTTTTTTTGCGGATTTAAAAGTATTCAGACCGGATTTTGCCGATCAGCTTCTGTCCAGAGTGAACCAGAATTCCACACCATTGTCGTAATTCTGCACGCCATACTGCTGATTCAGGCCTTCCATAATTGCCTTTACAATGGACAGTCCGATACCGCTGCCGCCGTACTCTCTTGTTCTGGCTTTGTCGACTTTATAGAATTTGTTCCACAGCATCGGAAGGTCTTCTTCCGGGATAGGATTACCTGTATTAAATACGGTGACTTTTACCCGTTTTTCTTCTTTCCACACATTGATCTCGATCTGTCTGTCTCCTTCCAGATGATTCAGAGCATTACTGGTGTAATTGGTGACCACTTCTTCTATTTTGAATTCATCTGCCCACACATAAATTGGTCCTTCTGCCTCAAAGATCACTTTTGCTTCTTTTTGCTGAATCATAATATCCATACTCTGAAGGACACCGCGGATCAGAGATACGATATCAAACCGCTCCATCACAGCTGCATCCTTGCCGGATTCCAGCTGATTCAATGTCAGCAGATTTTTTACAAGTTTGTTCATCTTGGCAGATTCATCCATGATCACATCACAGTAAAATTCCCTGCTCTCCGGATCATCGGATATATTTTCCTTCAGACCTTCCGCATATCCCTGGATCAGCGCAATCGGTGTTTTCAGTTCATGGGAAACATTATCAAGGAATTCCTTACGCATCTGATCGATCTTTATCTTGTCCTGGATATCCTTCTGCAGTGTATTATTGGCGGATTTCAGTTCTGATATGGTATTTTCCAGTTCTTTGCACATCTTATTGAAATTGTCCCCAAGAACATCAATCTCATTGCCTGCGCAGCTCTGATATCTTGCGTCAAAATCCAGATCCGTCATTTGCTGGGAAAGTTTCGTCAGTTCACTGATCGGTTTTGTGATCCTGTTGGTCATAACCCAGATGATCACACCACTGATCAGAATAATAACCGCACCTACAACGAAATAAAAATTGTTCGAAATCGATACACTTTCGCGGATACTCTCCAGAGGCGTACGGATCAGAAAATAGTCTCCGCCGGAAAGTTCACCCCAGCCTTCCACATAATCCATACTTGCAAAGCGATCATGCACCTGTTGTATCACATAATTGTCTTCTTTCTCCAGTATGTGGGAAATACCTTTCTTGAGTTCTCTGTCCAGATCATACGCATATCCAAACAACCGGTTGCGCAGCATGTCGGGATCATCTCCTGCGGAAGCACGGAGAATGTTGTCCTTGGAAATGACAACCCATGTAAGATTATACCGGGAACTGAAACGGCGCATTTCATCGGAAACCTCAAGCTCTGTCTCCTTACCGTCCGTAAAAGTCTCTTCCGTATCTCCGGAGCCTTCTGCATCATCCTGCTCTTTCTCTTCCAGACCCTCCAGGTCTTCCATCGTCTCCAGAATCACTTCCGATTTTTTCGTAATATAGTATTTCTCCAGAAATACGGCATTAATCCCGCTGATTGCCACAATCGATACAAACAGCAGCCCGATAAAAATTGCGGCAATCTGATTCCGCATGGAATGCAGCTTTTTGGGTTTTTTAGGCTTTATCATGATTCTACCTCAAATTTGTAACCCATTCCCCAGACGGTTTTAATATATTCGCCTTTCTCTCCCATTTTGCTTCTCAGTTTTTTTACATGAGTATCAATGGTACGGGCATCTCCGAAATAGTCATAATTCCATACCGAATTCAGGATCTTCTCTCTGGAAAGAGCAATTCCTTCATTTTCCAGAAAATAGGTCAGAAGTTCAAATTCCTTAAAACTCAGCTCCATAGGTTTGCCGTCCACGGTTGCCAGATGTGCGGCCTTATCGATCACGATTCCCCCTGCGGAAAGCATATCCTGAGCCATATCCTGTCCGGTCCGGCGCAGAATTGCCTCGACACGGGCAACCAGAATCTTGGGACTGAATGGTTTGGAAATATATTCATCGACCCCAAGATCAAATCCAAGAAGTTCGTCACGCTCATCGCCTCTTGCGGTAAGCATGATGATCGGTACTTTGGAATTCTTGCGGATTTCACGGCAGACCTGCCATCCGTCCATCTTCGGCATCATCACATCCAGAATGATCAGGGCAATGTCTTTTTCTTTATAAAAAATATCCATCGCCTCCTCACCATCTCCTGCTTCCAGTACCTGAAAGTTTTTTTTCGTAAGAAAGTCTTTTACCAGCTTGCGCATACGGCTCTCGTCATCTACTACAAGTATTTTCAATGCATCCATATCGCTACTCCTCCTGTCTAAACTTGACTATTACTATAACAGAGATTTATGATACTTTTGTGAACATAAAATATTTTTTGAATATTTTTTCATTTTAACCAGACAGAAGGTTTGCCAGGATTTTTTATATCACTATGATTTAATAACTCAATATACAGAATCAGCAGGTAGCGCCGCCCTGGACATTTTTGCCGAGGATCGCACTCTTGTCAATATTTCCGCTAATCAGTTTTTCATTGACATAATCAAATCCCAGACGGTTTACGGTATCTGCAAAACGCTCGCCGGAAATGCCCTCATCGCGGAACAGAAGAATAGCTTTTTCTACCACTTCCATTACTTCCTCTTCGCTTGTAAAAATCTTTGTCAGAGGAGTACCGTGGGCCACCTTTTTGCCCCAGCGTCCGCCGATATATACTTTATAGCCGTTCTGATATTCTTCCAGAGCGCCAAATGGACATCTTCCCTTGCAGCGTCCGCAGTTATTACATTCCTTAGGATCGATCTGGATTTTACTATCCACTACTTTTGCCACTTTGATCGGACAGTTCTTTTCTACCTGACATACTTTACATCCGCGGCATTTGGAATAATCGATCATCGGAACTCTCTGTCCGATGATACCAAGGTCATTCAGATCCGGTTTTACACAGTTGTTCGGACATCCGCCCACTGCGATCTTGAATTTGTGCGGAAGTGTTACTCCATGATATCCCAGATAGAAACGTTCGTGAATTTTCTCACTGAGATCAAAGGTGTCGATCAGTCCATACTGACAGGTCGTGCCCTTGCAGGAAACTACCGGACGGACAAGGCTTCCGGTACCTCCGGTCAGCAATCCGTATCCATTCAGGAATTCGATCACTGCATCAATATTATCATACTTCACGCCCTGGATCTCCATAGTCAGACGGGAGGTCATCGTCACTTCGCCGCTTCCGAACTGCTCGGCCGCCTGCGCAATGGCACGATGTTCCTCCACTGTAATGCGGCCGTTTCTGGTAATGACACGAACATTAAATACATCATCAAAGCGCTTGTCCTGCAGACATCCCAGACCCTTCACACGCTTGATCTCTGCTGCACTGAGCTTACCTTCCGTGCGAGGTACCTTCACATTATTCACAAACACACCGCCTTCCAGAACTCTGGTATTTGTATATCCATACGCTTTGAGGCGATTCTGCAGGAAATATCCTCTCTTGCCTTTTGTGCAGACCAGAAGAAGTTTTTCTTCTTTTCCGAATCCTTCCAAAGGACCGGTTACTTTTGTCAGATCGACCCATTCTGCTCCGGGGATGGAGGGAGCCGGCTGCACATCAATCACACGGTAACCGCGCGCAGCACCTGCAGCATATTCTGCCGGAGTGAAGCTTTCCAGTTCTCCTGACAGTTTGTTTTCCAGAACACAGCATGCCTGAACAAATGGATGAATTGCTGTGGAGAACGGCGGTGCATAAGAGTAATCAAGGGTATCAAAATCTTCAATCTTCGCGCCCATTGCAATCCCTGTCACTGCGATATCTGTCATTTTATCCACAGCGCCGGCACCAACAATCTGAATTCCCAGCAACTTATGGCTTTCTCTGTCTGCGGTCAGTTTTGTCACAAAGCTGGATGCACCCGGGTAATAATGCGCTTTATCATCCGTTACCACAGTCACGGATACCGGATCAAATCCTGCTTCTTTGGCCTGCGCTTCTGTCAGACCGGTACGTCCTGCGCTCAGATCCTCAGCCAGCTTCACCACACCGGTACCGAGGCATCCGCCGTAAGAAGCATCTCCTCCCGTCACATTTTTCGCAAGGCATCTTCCTGTAATATTGGCAGTGGAGCCCATGGCTGACCACTGGCTTTTTCCGGTAATGCGGTTATATACCTGCGCACAGTCACCTGCCGCATAAACATCCGGAAGATTCGTTCTCTGATAGTTGTCAACGACGATCGTACCGCGGTTCATCTCAATACCGGAATCATTCAGAAATGCCGTCGCCGGACGGATACCGATTGCAAGAACTACAAGATCACCCTCAAATGTACCAACGCTGGTACGGATACCGGATGCCTTGTATTCTCCAAGGATTTCTTCCAGGACCGCACCTGTAACGATGCGCATTCCTCTTTTCTGAAGCTGGCGGCGCACATAATCAGCCATATCACTGTCAAAAAGATTCGGCATCACCTGATCCGCCATATCCACTACGGTTACCTTCAGTCCCTTAGCCATCAGATTTTCCGCAATTTCAAGGCCGATAAAGCCGCCGCCTGCTACTACCGCGCTTTTGCAGTCATTTTCTTCCATATAAGAACGAAGTCCAATGGCATCATCCGGTGTACGCATAGTAAATACACCTGCAAGACCGGTTCCCGGTACGTCCGGTACAAAAGGAACCGCACCTGTAGCAATGATCAGTTTATCATAAGCAGTTTCTTCACCATTTGCAAACCGAACCGTCTTCGATGCTGCATCCACACTCACAGCTTCCATCTCTGTACGCACCTTCGCTCCTGTCAATGCGGAAAACTTCTCCGGTGTATTGACGATCAGTGCATCCCGGGATTCAATCCCACCGCCCACATAATATGGCAGGCCGCAGCCTGCATAGGAAATATCTTTGCTTTTGGTATAGATACACACCTCTGCACTTCGGTCCTGACGAAGAATTTTGGCAGCCGCCTTTGTCCCTGTGGCAACACCGCCGATAATCACACATCTCATAACGCTTCACTCCTTAGTTTTTTCTTCCTCCGGGATTCTTTTTGTTTTTTTCTTCCCTTCTGGGATTTTTTTCCTTCTCTTCGAATTGATTATATAGCGTTTTTATGATAATATCAATTTATGTTTTATTATCATTCAATAAATTTTTATTATCAGTGAGGTATGCAATGCTCGATCACAGAATAGAAACTTTTATGGCTGTATGCGATGTGATGAACTACCGCAAAGCCGCAGAAATGCTTCATATTACTCAGCCTGCAGTAACACAGCATATCCAGTTTCTGGAAAATGAATATGGATGCCGTCTTTTCTTATATGAAAACAGAAAACTGACCAAGACACCGCAGGCCTGCCTGCTGGAGGATCATATCCGCGCAATCAGGCAAAGAGAACATGCCCTGCGCCAGAAATTAAAGAGCAGTGACATCCGGGAATTGAAAATCGGAGCAACCAAAACCATTGGTGATTATGTCATTACCGACCATATCCACTATTTTCTTTCACAGCCGGATACGGCTCTGACTCTGATCGTGGACAATACGGAACATCTTTTGAATTTACTGCTGGAAAACAAACTGGATTACGCAATTATCGAAGGATATTTTGACAAAAAAAGATATGACAGCCAACTGTACAGAAAAGAGCCTTTTGTGGGAATCTGTCAGAAAAACCATCCTTTTGCAGGACGTGAAGTCAAAATTGATGAGCTCCTCACAGAAACAATTATTCATCGCGAAGAAGGATCCGGCACACGTGCGATCCTGGAAGAAAAACTGATGGGATATAATGAATCCCTGCTGCGTTTCCACCGTCATATCTGCATCTCCAGCTTCAAACTGATTCTCGATCTGGTGAAGGCCGGATATGGTGTTTCTTTTGTCTATGACATTCTGGCTGAAAGTGATCCGGATATTACTACTTTCACGATCCAGGGCGAACCGATCATCCGTGAATTCAATATTGTGTACCTGAAACATGCAGACGTACAGGAAAAAATCGACTGGTTTCTTCATAACTGAACGGATATTTACGAACAAAACAAATTCTTCAATGTAATATAATGCAGCACAACATATAATATGGAACGAAAAAAGTGCCGTTGACACGGCACTTTTTCTATGGGACTATCGGAAATTAACTCGAAGAATTACGATATAATCCTCGATAAAGTCAAATTCGCCTCACCAACCCCTGTTACGGATAGTTCTATGCCAGAGTATTCAGATAATGCTTATATTATCAAAACCGAGATAAAACAGCAACAAAAACATTTGTCGAACAAAGAAATTAGCGAAATAGTCGTAAAATATAATTCTGGTGTCTCGACATATGAATTAGCTCAAGAATACGGTTGCCATCGCCGCACCATAAGCGATAATCTCAAAAAGCAGGGAATCAAAGTAACTAATCAACTTATGGAACGTAAAGGCGTTGTAGAATTAGTTATGCAAATGTACTCAGAATACTACAAACCAGCCGATATAGCCAAAGCTGTCGGGATTAATGTCGACTCAGTACGAAAAATCCTAAAAGAGAATAATGTGTATATTCGGAAAAGCTGGGAGTATCCGAGAAAATAAGATAGTTAAAGTCCTGTCATTCAGACTGAAAGTAGTGACCTACTTTGATACGAAATGCACACTCCACAGACTTTTCGTTAAAAGGTGTGCCTTTCATTGAAAGGTTTACCCCTCTATATAGGCAACAGATATTCTACCACATTGCTTTGCGGTATTCTACCTGTTTTGTAAACAAAAAGTGCCCCCGGCAAACCGTCTGGCTGCCGGGGGACACTTATGTTCAGGGGTTTATAGCTGGCAATTCCTGCCTATCGCTTTCCGTTTAAAATTTGTGCTTGCTGGTGTATCCGGAAATCCGGCCCGAAGCCCCGTAGTTGGTATATCCGCCGCTTGTATTGCGTACGGAATAGCCTCTCGTCCGGCCGGATGAATCGTAATGCTCTATCGTCCCATCGCTTCGTCTTCTGCTGTACCCATTGTATCCTCCATTTGAGTTGTAATGATTGGTCGAATACCCATCACTATTGAATCTGCTGTAGCCGCCATAGCTGCCGTTGGCACGGTGATGTGTGGTGCTGCCATCGCTGTTTCTTGTGCTGTACCCTTTAAGGCTTCCCTTGGAATTGTAATGATAATTCATACTGCATTCTCCTTTACATCAATAAAATATGGTTTTAAAAAACGGCTGTACCGCCTTAAGGTGTTTTAAGGAGCATCACCTGCCTTTATAAGCACTGACATTTAATGATGGTGCTCGCACCAAGGACAGACCACAACCTTACGGTTGCTGTCATGGTCGAAGAAGAAAAACTTGCCGCAGGCGGCACAGCGCTGGGAATAATCCGTGCTGTTAACGCGCTCCTTTGTGCCTCGGATCACCTGACGATAGCCGTTGTAGCTACTTGTGTTACCGTTCTGGTTGTTTTTGTTGTTATCATAATAGTTCATAATTCATATCTCCTTTATTTTTTCTTCTGCAATGCAGATTGATTATATTTACTCATAAAGTTTAGAATCTTCAGAATCAGCCATTGACAACAGCTGATCTGCGATTTCCTGGCAATAATCATTGAGCTTAGGAACCTGTCCGTAGCGTGCTAAATGGATAAACAGCCGAGCTGGGGGATGAGTCGTGGAAATTTCGCACACGAGGGCCAGTTGACGGGCATAATCCATGATCTTCGTCTGTACAGAATCCAGAACACAGGAGCCAACGCTTCCGCCGTAAAATATGGGATTTTCTGATACTATCTGCTCTGCCAATCCAACCACACACAGATTTGACGAGTCGTAAAATGGTCCTGGCGTGAGTTCTATATGAATTGCCAGTTTTCGAAGATCGTCCTTCAGTTTGATAACATATTTAGCCGCGTCAAAATACGCATTCCCTTCCCGCAGCATTCCGGTGTTTTCTGTTGTTTCTGCCAATTGTCGATTTTTGCGGCCGTCACGCATTTGCATCAAGTTTCTAAAAACTCTCATAATAACATCGCCTCTTCCTTTTTGATATAGCCTTGAAAATAGAGCTCGGAACCGAGTGACCGCAACCATCATGTGGTGGAGGGGCATGGGCTGCGGGGCAGCACATCGGGGAATCATTATAGAAAGGAGGTGGAAGGGGGGGATAGGGGGAAATGTGCACGAGCTGCTACGATCCCGAACCCTGTTTTCAAGTCTGTATGGAATCTCTGTTTCTTACCGCTGTCGTCTTTTATAACGCCCTCTCCGTCATCGGTTCGTGAGGTTGACCGTCGGGAAACTTTGGAAGCGGTTCCGACCCCGCTTTCTACTTTTATGTAGTGTAGACTTTTTTGGGACTTAACATTTCCTGCGAAAAGTTTTTCTGCCATGGGAAGAATTAAATTTTCCGCGGCAGATTCATTTCTTTTTTCATCCTCCTGTCTTTATATAGGGCTGTGTCTATTGGCGCTTAACATTTTAAATTCTTATTTCTTTGCCGTTTTTCTGTGAATCTCTGCACATTCCGGTCGCAAAACAAAAAGTGCCGTGTTCCCGGCGTTTCCGTCAAGAACACGGCATTCTTTTTACCATCAAACCGTATGGCCTTCGTCCCAAAAGCGAGCTTTTTTCAAATCGACCGGGGTTCCCTCGCCTTTGCGATACATATCGGCGCAGCGAGCTGCAGCCAGATCATGATTTTGCTCTGCAGCTTTACAGAACCAGTGCAGAGCCTTTTCAAAGCTTACATCCGTTCCCTCGCCGTCATAATATAAGCATCCCACTATGTATTGCGCTTCGTCATAACCATGCTCGGCTGATTTCTCATACCAAGAAAGCGCCTTTTTTTCGTTTACTTCCGTGCCGTTTCCATTTGCGTACATATTCCCCAGCGCAAACTCTGCCTGAGGATTGCCTTGATCGGCTGCCTTTTCATACCAATAGAAGGCTTTATCAAAAACAGGCTCTCCCCACTCTGTTCCCTCTCCGCGGAAATACATATTTCCGCAGCAGAATTGAGACTGCGCATCGCCCTGCTCCGCGGCTTTTTCGTACCAGTAAAGCGCTTTGCGTCGGCTAAACAGAAGCTCTTCGCCGTTTCCGTTCAAATACAAATCACCGCATCTGATTTGAGCCTCAGCGTCGCCTGTTCGGGCTTTTTTTCTGCAAGAAGCAGCACAACATATTTTTCTGCGCGTTGCAGATCAGCTTCGTCCAATTCATTGAGCTTCTGAGAAATTCTGGTCAACACATCTGTACTCATTAACATATTTCCTTTCGTTTCTTTGTGTTCACGGGTATTGCAAAATGATTCTTGCGCTTTTAACACTCTGCTAAAAGTTGTTCAAAAACAGCTTCAACACGAGATTGAATAATTGACTCCTTCGCTTCGCTCCACGCGAAATATTCCTTCCAAAGAGGGAAATTTCTGAACACGTCGTAGTCTTCGTTCCTCATGGAAAAAATCAAATGAATTTGCTGATCTTTTTGCTGGCAAACTTCAATCTGAGTGGGATTTGAAGAAGTATAGCCCTCAATTGTTCCAACTCCCGAATAGACTTGCCTTCCGTACGGATTTTCAAACGCCTGCATCCACTCGATCGTATCCTGAATTTCAATTTTTGATTTCAGCCCATAAGCATCTGTAAAAATAAAGGTTTCTCCAACCGGATCTGAACTATTACAGAATTCGCCGTCATCCTCAATGTATACATCTGTCTGAAATGCCCCCACAAACGGTCTGGGAACGTGTTTCGGCAGAGGTTCATAATACTCGACCGGAAAACCGAAAAACTCCATTTTTTTGAAAAAGATATTCTTTTCCTCTTGCGATGCATTACGCGCTTCTTCACTGTAGATGTGATAGCCAAGCCAGGGATTTTTGCAATTATCATTGGTAGATTTTCCCTGCTTCCAATTTTCATAGTCATCAAGAACTTGGCTCCAGTTGTCCTCCGTTATTCGTGTGCGTATCCCATGATCGGATAAAAAACAAAGGTTTAAAACAAGCGCGCTGTGGACATCCTTCTTGGCTTCATCGTCGGTCAGAAAGCCTTTACAATAATTACGAGCCGTTTCTTGTAATTTTTTCATTGTGGTTTCAATAAATTCATCATACATTGCAGATATATTCAGCTCGTCCATTTTATAGTACCTCCCATCACTTCTATAAAGTACACGTTCAACATCTACCAATGGGTTCCCCTTTGTTCCTTTGTATTCCTGGGCGATCCAATCAGTAATTAGAGTTTTACGCAAAATTTTGATTCATCCTTATTTTTTATTTCTTTTGCATCTCTGCAAAAAGCCCTTAGCCAATGCGTGCCCCTGCTCCGCTGCTTTTTCCATCCATAAGAACGCCTGGTTCATATCCACCGGTGTCCCCTCGCCCTTGTAATACATCGTGCCACAGGTATATTGCGCTTCCGAATACCCTTTTTCCGCGGCCTTCTTAAACAGAGAAAGCGCTTTCTTTTTATCGGTCTGCGTTCCTTCCCCTCTGTAATACATATTCCCCAAATAATACGGTGCCTCGTCATGGCCGTGCTCAACGGCCTGCTCAAACCAGTACAGCGCCTTTTC